>NZ_JAEIMH010000004.1:20117-25181 GCF_016464295.1 Streptomyces sp. N35
CGGCCCGGGGCGGGCCCCCCCGCCCGGGGCGGGGCGGGGGGCCGGCCCGCGCCCTGCCCCCGCCCCGCCGGGGGGGCGGGCGGCCCAGGCCGCCCGCACCAGCCGGCGGCTCAGGACCTCGTCGGCCAGGCCGTACGCCACCGCCTCCTCGGCCGTGAACACCTTGTCGCGGTCCATGTCGGCGCGCAGCGTCCTGGCGTCGTGGTGCGTATGCCGCGCGAGGACCTCCTCCACCTGGGAACGGATCCGCACCATCTCCTTGGCCTGCAGGGCGAGATCGGAGACCGTGCCCTGCGAGCCGCCGGCCGCGGGCTGCCCGAGCAGCACCCGCGCGTGTTCGAGGACGAAGCGCCGGCCGGGATCGCCGCCGGCCAGCAGTACCGCCGCGGTGGAGGCGGCCTGGCCCACGCAGTAGGTGGCGATCGGTGCGGTGATGTACGACATCGTGTCGTAGATCGCCATGAGTGAAGTGAACGAGCCGCCCGGGGAGTTGAGGTAGATCATGACCTCCTGCTCGGGCGCCGAGGACTCCAGGTGCAGCAGTTGCGCAATGACGACGTTGGCCACGCCGTCGTCGATCTCGGTGCCGAGGAAGATGATCCGCTCCGAGAGCAGCCTGCTGTAGATGTCGGAGACCCGCTCGCCCTGCGTGGTGCGCTCGATGACGCTCGGAATCGTGTACTGCCCCATCGTCAGACCCCCAGTCCGATACGCGGCTTCGTGCTCTTCGGCCGTACGTCGTCGAGGGAGGCCAGCACATGGTCGACCATCCCGTACTCCTTGGCCTGTTCGGCCGTGAACCAGCGGTCGCGGTCGCCGTCGCGGGCGATGACCTCCGGGGTCTGCCCGGTGTGCTCGGCCGTGATCCGCTCGATGGACTGCTTCATGAACTCCAGGTTCTCCGCCTGGATCGCGATGTCCGCGGTCTGCCCGCCGATACCGGCCGACGGCTGATGCATCATGATCCGCGCGTTGGGCAGCGCATAGCGCTTGCCCGCGGCGCCGACGCTGAGCAGGAACTGCCCCATGCTCGCGGCGAATCCCATCGCGAGCGTGGAGACGTCGTTGGGGATCAGCCGCATCGTGTCGTAGATCGCGAGCCCGGCGTGCACGGAGCCGCCGGGGCTGTTGATGTACAGGCTGATGTCGGTGCGTGCGTCCTCCGCGCTCAAAAGCAGAAGCTGGGCGCAGACCCGGTTCGCGGACACCTCGTCGACCTGGGTGCCGAGGAACACGATGCGCTGGCTGAGGAGTTGGGCGGCGAGGTGGTCGTCGTAACGGCTGGGCGCGGTGTCGCCGTCGTTTGCGTACGGGATCATCGCTCCTCCTTACGTGGTGGGTGCCGGCTGCTGTGACTCCACCTTCGGCGCCCGTGGGCACCGGCGTAAGGGATCTTTGCCCTCGGCAGATTCGCCGAGGGCAGAGCGACTGCCGCGCGAGGCGGGCGCGGCTGCTTCAGGAGCGGGGCGACCGCTCGAGGAGTGGTGAGCGCCTACTTCACCGCGAAGTGCACCGTCTGCGCGCCGAGGACGAAGACGTCGTCACGGCGGTGCAGGCTCAGCTCGTCCGCCGGGTCGAGGAGGCGGTCGAGGGCGGCGCGGTCGTCCGCGTCCAGGTGCTCGCCCATCATCTCGCGGCTGCGGGTGAAGGTGTCCAGGATGTGCGCGCGGGCCTCGGGCGCGGGCGGGGCGGGCCGGTCGACGAGGTAGCTGCGGGTGGCCGCGGGGCGCAGGCCCGCCGCGGCCAGCATCGCGGGCCAGTGCTCGGTCTCGCGCTTGGCGCCGTCGAGGGATTCCCGCATCTCGTTGAACCAGTTGTCGCGGACGGCCTCGATGCGGTTCTCAAGGCCCGGCCGTCCGAACCCGAAGTCCCGGGGCAGGAAGCGCGTGGACAGTCCGCCCTCGAGCAGGACCAGCACACCGCCGGGAGCCAGGGCGCCGGCGAGGCGGGTGAGGGCGGCCTGCTGGTCGCCCATGTGGTGCAGGGACTGACCGAGCCAGATCACGTCGGCAGGACCGATGCCGTCGAGGCCGTCGGGAAGCTCGGCCTCGTGGGTGCGCACGCGGCCGTCGAGACCCTTGCTCTTCGCCCGCTCCTGTGCGCGTTCGAGCAGCGGACGGGCCGCGTCCACCGCGTACGCCTCGGCCTCGGGGAAGGCCTCGGCGAGACGGCAGGTGAGGATTCCGGGGCCGGCGCCCGCGTCGATGATGCGGGCGGGGGCGTGGCCCCGGTCCAGCAGGTCGGCCTTGAGGTCCTCGATGATGCCGGTGTACTGGGGGGCGAAGACGGTGGCGCGCTGTTCGAGGTACTCGGCCATCGCGCCCCAGTCGAGGTCCTTGCTCTCGTGGGCGTGGGCGTGCGTGTGGCTGCCGCCGTGACCGTGGTTGCCGTGACCGTCGTGGGTGCCGCCGCCGTGACCGTGGTCCCCGTGGCCATGGTCCCTGTGGCCGTTGTGAGTGCCGCTGCCGTGCCCGTCGTGTGCCATGTCCGTCTCCCGCGCCTCATACGTCTGCTGGTTGCCTCCAGCGTCTGCGGACGCGGGACGGGTGGCAAGTTCTGTTGCGGTTCCGGCAAACAGCTGCCCTCAGGCCCCGGTCGACTCGAGTCGCAGCGCAACCAGCCGGAACCGCGGCTCCCCCCGCGGCGCGTCCGGATCCGGCAGCCGCTCGACCTCCGCGGCCAGGGCCTCCAGCGCCGCTCCCTGCGCCCCCCCCCGCCCCACATACCGCCCCCCCCCCCACGCGGCCCGCTCGCAACGCGGCCGCGACAGTCCGCGGCGAGCGCCCTTGGCCACGGCCCGTGAACGAGGTCTCCGCCACAGGACGCAGCCCGTGCGCACCGCCGAGCGCGAAGACCCGGCCCGACTCGTCCGACGCCCGCGGGCGCAGATGCGGTGCGAACAGCGCGTCGATGTCCGAGCCCACGTCATGGCCCGCGTCCTTGTCCACGGTCGCCAGGAGCACCCCGCCGGGCCGCAGCACCCGCGCACACTCGGCGATCACCGGCTCCACGTCGGGTACCAGATGCAGCAGCCAGACGAGACTCGCCGCGTCGAAGCCGCCGGACACGAACGGCAGCCGGCAGCCGTCCCCGAGGATCACCGAGCCCGGCAGCCGCTCTGCCGCCCGCGCAGCCATCCCGAACGCCGCGTCCACGCCCACGACGCGCAGCCCGGGCGCCCCGAGACGCTCCGTCACGATCCCCGTACCGCAGGCCACGTCGAGCAGCCGCCCGGTGCCCGGCGGCAGCAGCTCCCGTACCGCCGCGGCGGGGGGTTCCGCCCCCGGGAACCCACCCCCCCGACGGGCGGGGGCCGGCCCCCCCGCCGGGGTGGTCTGCACCCAGCTCGCTCCGTGTCCGGCGGCCAGCGCCTCCACGCGCTCGGCGAGCTTGAAGTCGAGGTCGGTGACGGCGCCGCCCGCGCTGTGCGTGTACACGGACAGGCCGACCGTGTTGTAGCCGAGGGTGAGATCCGAGTGGTGGTCCAACTCCTCCTGGACCTGGGCGATGTGCACCACCATCGCGGTGGCGGCGAAATGCGAACCGAGACGGTACGAACGCTCCAGACGGCCGTCCGCCACGGACCACCCGGGCAGTTCGCGCAGGCGTTCCTCGATGTCCTTCTGCGACAGCGGTTCCACAGGCATGACGTACTCCTCAGATACGCGCCGGAGAGACGCGCCGATCACGCGTCCGGCCACTTTCAGACTGCCACAGACCTGCGACGACGGATGCTCTACGGTCGTACGTATGACCAAGGGTGCGGGACCGCTGCTGCGTGCCTGGCGGGAGCAGCGTCGGATCAGTCAGCTGGAACTGGCTCTGCGCGCCGACTCCTCCGCGCGGCACATCAGCTTTGTGGAGACCGGGCGTTCGCGCCCCAGCGAGGATTTCCTGCTGCGGATCGCCGAGCATCTGGACGTCCCGGTACGGGAGCGCAACGCCCTGCTGCTCGCGGCCGGTTACGCCCCGCACTACCCGGAGACCCCGCTCGACGAGCTCGGCACGCTGCGTGAGGGTCTCGAGCAGCTCCTGCAGGGCTACGAGCCGTATCCGGCGCTGATCGTGGACGCCACGTACAACGTGATCGCCGCGAACCGCGGGATCGCGATGCTGATTGACGGCATGTCCGATGAGGTGCTGACGACGCCGCTCAACGCGATGCGGCTGACGCTGCACCCGCGTGGCCTGGCGCCGAAGATCCGCAACCTCGCCGAGTGGCGCGGACATCTGCTGCACCAGATGGAGCGGCAGATCGCCCTGCGCCGTTCGGACGCGCTGCGTGCGCTGTACGAGGAGGTCGCGGCGTATCCGGTGGAGGATCCGGGCGAGAGCGCGGTCGACAACTCCCCCGTCCCCTATGTCGCGTTGCCGCTGCAGGTGGAGCACGACGGGCGGACGCTGTCCTTCGTGTCGTCGATCTCGACGTTCAACACGCCCATGGACGTGACCGTCGCCGAGCTGGCCATCGAGACGTTGCTCCCGGCCGACCCGGCGACGGTCAAGTACCTTCAGTCGCTGCTTCCTTGAGCCTGCCGTTCAGCGCTTGGTCATCGCACGCAGGGCGGTGTACTGGAGCGCCGCGAAACCGGCCACGGTCAGGGCCTGCATCGGGATCCACACGGTGCCGGCGGTACTCGGACTGAACCACACGGCGAGGGCGACGAGACTCATCACCGCCCAGGCGAGGTTGATCTCGACGACGGCGCGCACCGGCAGCACGGGCGGTTCCTGGCGGGCGGCGATCAGAGCGACCCCGGCCGCGTAGGCGAGCAGCCCCAGGCCGAGCGCGAGCAGCAGCCCGGAGTCGATGCCGAGGAGCCGTCCGAGCGGCCCGGATGCGACGGCGTAGGCGAGACCGTTGGCCCCGGTGACGACGGCGTCGAGCCCGAGGAAGAGGCGGAGCGCGGCGCGGGGTTCGCGGGTGCGCAGGGGGCCGGCGACAGTGAACGCGGACATGGGATCAACCTCCGACGCGATACGGGTGTTGTCACCGGCCGCCGGGGTCGGAGGGGGGCGCCCCCGGGGGCGGTGGGGACACCCTGCCCGGCGGGGGGGGGGGGG
>NZ_JAEIMH010000004.1:25191-31618 GCF_016464295.1 Streptomyces sp. N35
GCCGGGGGGGAGGGGGGGGCGCGCGGCGGGGGCCGGAGAAGAACCCGATGCGGGGGGGGGGGTGGGGTGGTCGATTACGTCGGAGGTAATGGCAAGGCACCGACGCCCCTCAGCCTCTGCGCACGCTCAGGTGCCACTCGTCAGGTGTCTGTTGGTGGGCTCTCGGCGTGTGCGCGGGATGTGGCTGCCGCCTCGTCGTCGCCGGCGCGGACGTAGGCGGTGGCGGACTGCTCCCATGCTTCCCGGACCCGCGGCGGTTCAGCGCCGGATACTGCCAGGGTGGTGGCGAGCTCGGCCCAGGCCTCTCCGGTACGCGCCCAGTCTTCTTCCTGGGTCAGCATCGCCACCGCCTTCTCTCCGGCTGCGATCGCCTCGGCGTATCGCTCCAGGTCTCGGCAGGCGGTGCCGAGGTTGTTCCATACGATGCCCTCGCCGACGGTGTCGTCGGCCTGCTGGAAGAGGTGGAGGGCGGTTTCGTGGGCGGCGTGCGCCTCGGCGTGACGCTCGAGGCTTGCGAATGCGGTGCCGATTCCGTTCCAGGCGCTCGCTTGACCGTGGACGTCGTCGGTCTGCTGGTAGAGGTCGCGGGCGGTTTCGTGGGCGGCGTGCGCCTCGGTATGACGCTCGAGGTCCCTGAGTGCGATGCCGATGTTGTTCCAGGCGCCCGCTTGACCGTGGATGACGTCGGTCTGCTGGAAGAGGTGCAGGGCGGTTTCGTGGGCGGCGTGCGCCTCGGCGTAACGCTTGAGCTTGACGAGTGTGTTGCCGAGGTTGTTCCAGGCGCCGGCTTCGCCTTTGGTGTCGTCGGTCTGCTGGTAGAGGTCGCGGGCGGTTTCGTGGGCGGCGTGCGCTTCGGCGTAACGCTGGAGATTGGCGAGTGCGGTGCCGATGCCGTTCCAGGCACCGGCTTGGCCGTGGACGTTGCCGGTCTGCTGGTGGAAGTGGAGGGCGGTTTCGTGGGCGGCGTGCGCCTCGACGTGACGCTTGAGGTCGCTGAGTGCGTTGCCCACACCGTTCCAGGCGCTGGCTTGGCCGTCGGTGTCGCCGGATTTCCGGTGGAGGTCGAGGGCGGTTCGGTGGGCGGCGAGCGCTTCGGTGGACCGCTTGAGGTCGCTGAACGCGTTGCCGAGGTTGGACCAGGCGCCGGCCAGGTTCAGAGTGTCACCGAGCGCCTGGCAGCCTTCGAGTGCGTGCGCGCGGACGGTCAGTCGATCCTGGAGACGCCGTCGCCATTCCAGGTACCGGCCGAGAGAGAACCCGAGGTGCACAGCCGGTCGTGTGCGAGCGTGGGCGTGGGTGGTGGCGAGAAGATTCTCGCGCTCGGCATCGAACCACGCCAGCGCCTGCTCCCGTCCGTCGAACAGAGGTGACACCTCTTCGCCGGGCCGCTGCAAGTGGGTGTCGGCCGCTCTCGCGAGGCTGACGTAGTGGCCGGTCAGGCGGACACGGGCCTGTTCATAGCGCCGCCGGGGAGCTCGGCCACGGTCCATGGCGGTGCGGGCCTGTTCCTGGGCGTGGACGCGCAGGAGATCGTGCATCGACCAGCGGTCGCGCGCCTGGCCGTTCTGGACGAGCAGCCGTGCTCGGACCAGCTGGCGCAGCACCGGGGTGATCTTGTCGGCGGGCCGGCCGGTGAGGGCCGCGACGGCGGGGGTGGAAATGTCCGGGCCGGTATGGAGTCCGATGAGCCGGTAGAGGTCGGCCTCTTGATGGGAGAGGCGGGTGAGGCATTCATCGAAGACGGCGCGCAGGTTCCGTTCGCCGTCATCGAGGCCGCCGAGGCGGGTGCCCGCGTTGGTGAGCATGCGTACCCGGTCGGACAGCGGCTCGTCGGGGTCGTCGGCGAGGATGGCGGCCACGATCTGCAGCGCCAGAGGCAGATAGCCGCAGAGCGCGGTGAGTTCCTCCGCGCCGGCGGGCTCGTCCTCGACCCGTCGGTCGTCGGGGTCGGCGACCTCCAGCCGCTGGCGCAGCAGTAGGACGGCGGCATCGGGCTGGAGGGGGTGGAGATTGAACAGGCGGGCCCCGAGCCCCGGCAGAGTGTGGCGGGACGTCACGAGCACTGCGTGATGCCGGGCCGGCAGCAACGGCCGGACCTGATCCGAGGTCGAGGCGTTGTCCGCCAGAATCAGAACCCGCTGCCCCTCACGTGCCTGAGCGTCCAGTTGGGACCGGTAGAGCCCCGCCCGCTCGTCCAGCGTGGGCGGGATGTGCTCGGCCGCAACGCCGAGGGCTCGCAGCAGTGCCTCCAGCGCGTCCTCCGGCCGCACGGGGTTCGGGTCGTAGCCCCGCAGGTTCACCACCTGAACACCCGCGAACCAGCCCTTGTCGAGCGCGGCATGCCCCACCGCGTGAGCGAGGGTGGTCTTGCCTACGCCCGGCAGCCCTGCGACCGATCCCAGCGCCGCGCCCGTACCGTTCCCAGGGGCGAGCAGGGACAGGATCTTGGCGATCTCGTCCTCGCGGCCGGTGAACTCCTGTGGCAGTCCCGGGAGGGAGTTCAGGGCGGTCGGCACCGCCGCGTACGCCTGCACGTTGATCTTTGTGGTCTGTATCCCGCTGCCGAGTACCTGGCTGCGATCGAAGGACGCCCCCGCGAAGCTGCTGCCGTCCCGCTGCCCTTGCCCTTGCCCTTGCCCTTGCCCGGGACGCTTGTCCCTCTTCCCACCGCTCTTACGTTTGCCGGACGCCTTCTTCGCCCCCATGCCGCCGCCCGTTCCTACCGGTTGATCGTGTTGTTCTGCGTGCCGCTGCCGAGCACCTGACTGTCGGTGAACGTCGCGTTGCTGAAGTCGTTGTGCGTGCTCTGCACCGGGGCCCGGTCCTGGGCCTGCTGGACCAGGGCCTGCAACTCGGCGGCAACCTCCTGGCGCTCCTCGACCGGCAGTTGTTCGAGGAGCACCTCCAGACGGGTCTGCCAGCGGGTCACCAGAACGGTCTGGACCCGTTCCGACTCCGCGCCGGCGCCCGCCGACTCCAGCTCCGCCCGGGTCTGATCGAGCCGTTCGAGCTCGGCTTGCTCCCGTCCCTCCTCCCCGCGGCCGAGGATGCGCGCGATACCGCTGCGGATAGCGGCCCATGCGTCCGTTCCCGCGGCCTGCACGATCGCCCCGCCACCGGCCGCCGCCACCGCGATCAGTCCTTCGACCAACACGACCAACACCCCCACCAGTCAACGGACAAGAAGTCCAGCGTAGGGCGAGCCCGAGCACATCATCAGCCGAAACATCAACCCCGCCGTCGCGCGCGCCTCACATGGGAGCCACGCCAACCGGCCGGCACGCAGCCGGGTGGAGCCGGCTACACCCCCAGGTGGGGAGGCTGCAGGCTCGTGCCGGGGCCCCGTGGAGCGCGACGGTTTTCCTGAACGATTCGGCTCAGAAAGGCGGACGGGATGTTCAGGCGGCGTACGGGCGGACTCGCGGGCGGGACGGTGGTGGCCGAACCGGTCGCGGCCCTGCAACTGGACGGGGTGAGCCGCGCGTTCGGCGAGGGTGTGCGCGCCCTCGATGACGTCACGCTGCGGATCCCCGTGGGCCGGTTCGTCGCGGTCATGGGCCGTTCCGGGTCCGGGAAGTCGACGCTGCTGCAGTGCGCGGCGGGTCTGGACCGCCCGACGTCGGGGAGAGTGCGGATCGGCGGCCGGGATCTCTCGGGGCTGAACGAGGCCACGCTGACGCGCGTACGGCGCGACCGTGTGGGCTTTGTGTTCCAGGCGCTCAATCTGGTGCCGTCGCTCACCGTCCTGGAGAACGCGGGCCTGCCGCTGCTCCTCGCGGGACAGGAGGGCCCCTGGGAGGAAGAGGCGCTGCGGGCCCTGGGCGCGGTCGGGCTCGCCGGCCGTGCCGGCGACTCCCCCGCCCGGCTCTCGGGCGGTCAGCAGCAGCGGGTGGCGATCGCACCCGCCCCGGGCCCCCGGCCCCCGGCGGGGCTCCCCGCCGCGCCCGCCCCCCCCCGCGCCCTGGTCACCGAGCCCGCGGTGGTCTTCGCCGACGAACCGACCGGCGCTCTGGACCCGGTGACGGCCGCGGATGTGCTCGCGCTGCTGCGGGCCGCGGTGGACGAGCGGGGCCGCACGGTCGTGATGGTGACGCACGATCCGGTGGCGGCGCAGTGGGCGGACGAGGCGGTGTTCCTGCACGAGGGGCGGCTCGTGGACCGCGTCGAGCGGCCGGAAGCAGATCATGTGTGCGCTGTGCTGCGGGAGTTGGGCAACGCGCCGGGAAGCGGTCCGTGGAACCGGTCCGGACACCGGAGCCGGTCATGAGCAGCCATCGAGGCCTGCTCGCCGCCCGGGCCCACCGTGCCCACCGCAGGGCCTGGTGGGCGGTCGCGGCAGCCCTGCTGCTGACCTCCGCCCTGCTCGGCTGCTTCGCGCTCACGATCGCGTCGACCGCGTTGGGGCACGCACGCGTGGAGCGGTACGCCGGCGCGCCGGTCGTGGTGGCCGGTGACCAGACCACCCGCTATACGGCGAAGCCGTGGGGTTCCGAGCCCAAGACGGCGACGGCCGCGCTGACCGAGCGGGTACGGGTGCCGGCCGCGACGCTCGATGTGCTGCGGGACGTGGACGGCGTACGGGCGGCCGTGCCCGATGTGTCCGTACCCCTGGCCTCTCGCGGCCGGCTCCTGGTCGGGCGCCCTTGGGACGTGGCCCGGCTGGCCCCGTACGAGCTTCTGGAGGGACGCGCACCGGTCGGGCACGGCGAGATCGTCGTCTCGGCGGACGAGGGACGCTCCCCGGGCGAGCGGATCGACCTGAGCGCACACGGCACCGCGCGGACGTACGAGGTCGTGGGCGTCGCACAAGGCAAGGGCTCCGTGTACTTCACGCAGGCACAGGCCCGCACGCTCGCCGGCCACGCGGGGTCCGTCGACGCCATCGGGCTGCTGCCCGAACCCGGCGTCAGTCGGACCGAGTTGTACGAGCGGACGCGTACCGCTCTCGACGAGGCGGGCGCCCGCGATGTGAGCGCTCCGCACCGGGCGAAGGACGATGTGCGGCCCTTGCGGGTGCTCACCGGCGACGGCCGGGGCCTCGCCGAGCGGCTGGCGGCTCCCGCGGCCAGGACGGGCGCGCTGGAACTGCTCGGCGCCATCGCGGCCACCGTCGTCCTGGTCGCCCTCCTCGTGATCTCCTCCCTGGTGGCGCAGGCGCTGCGCCAACGAGCCGCCGAGCTTGCCTTGTTGCGTGCGGTGGGGGCCTCTCCCCGGCAACTGCGCGCCTTCGTGGGGCGCGAGGTGCTGCGGGTGGCGGTACGTCCCGCGCTGCTGGGCGCGCTCGCCTCCGTACCGGCCTTCTTCGGGCTGCTCCACCTCCTGCGCTCCGGTGGCGCGCTGCCCGCCGGGCTCGAACTGCCCACACCCGGCTGGCTGTTCATGGCTCCCCTGCTCACGGCAGGGCTGACGATCGGCGCGGCGCGACTGTCCGCCCTGCTCGGCTGCGCGCGTGCCGCACGCGTCCGGCCGGCCCAGGCCTTGGGAGAGGCGCGCGGCGCTTCCCGCGATCCGGGCCAGGGGCGCCGTATCGCCGGTCTCGTCCTGCTGGGTCTCGGAGTCGGCTCGGCGGGCGTATCCGTGGCGCAGAGCGGGGCCGCGGCCGCGATGGCGGCGAGTACGGCCGCCCTCACGATGGTGATCGGCTGTGCGGTGCTCGGACCGTGGATCGCCCGTGGTGCGCTGGCCGTCCTCGGGCTGTTGCTGCGGCGGCGCGGACCTCAAGGGGGGCTGGCGGCATCGGAGTTGGCGGGGAACACCGCACGCTTCGGGGCGGCGATCACTCCGATCGTGCTGGTGACGGCGTTCGTGGTGGTGCAGCTCGGCGCGGGCACGACGATGCAGCGCGCCGGTGAGCGCCAGGCCGCTGCCGCCCTGCACGCCGGACTGCGGGTCACCGGCGGCGGATCGCCCGAGGAGATCCGCCGTACGCCGGGGGGCACGGCCGCCACAGAGCTCGTCCGCAGCACCGTCGTCGGGGCCGGCAAGGAGGGCGGGGCGGCGCAGCTCGACCGGCCGCCCGTGCTGGGTGTCACGCCCGAGGGCCTGGCGCACACCCTGGACCCGGGGCCGGTGCAGGGCTCGCTGGACGAGCTGCGTCCGGGCTCGGTCTCGGTCGGCAGCGACCGGGCCCGCGCGCAGGGCCTGCACGTCGGCTCCCGGACGCAGGTGCGTTTCGGCGACGGTGTGGAGCGCACGCTGAAGGTGGTTGCCGTCCATGAACGCGGCCTGGCACTCGGCGAGTTGCTGTTCTCCCGCGACGAGCTGACCCGCCACATGACCTCCCCGGACACCACGGAGGTCCTGGTCGCGACGGACGACGCGACGTCGGTACGTGACGAACTGGGCAAGGCCCCCGGGGCCCGCGTGACCGTGGCCCGCCCCGTCCCTCTCACGCTCCCCGACCAGGCGTTGGACGACCCGCTCGGCC
>NZ_JAEIMH010000004.1:31672-50510 GCF_016464295.1 Streptomyces sp. N35
CCCGGCCGGCGCGCCGGGCCGCGGCGCGGGGGCGCCCCCGGCCGGTCCCAGGTGCGCGGGATGCTGCGCGCCGAGGCGGCCGTCGTGGCACTGACCGGGCTGGCCGTGGGGACGGCGGTGGCCGCGGTGCCGCTGCTCGCGTTCAGCTTCGCCACGGCCCGGGCGCTGCCGTATCTCCCCCTCGACCAGACCGCGTTGATTGCCGCCGTGGTGACGGCGACGGCCTTCGCGGGCACGCTGTTGCCGGCCCGCGCGGCCTCGCGGTGAGACTCAGTGGACGGCGTCGAGCCTGGCCCGCTGGTCCTCGGTGAGCACCAGATCGGCGGCCGCCAGGTTCTCTTCCAGCTGGGCGAGCGAGGACGCCCCCGCGAGCGGAATGGTCGGGATGTCGCTGTCGATCAGCCAGGACAGGACCACCTGGTTCGCCGTCGCCCCGGTCTCCTTCACCACCTCGTCGAGCACGGCCCGGCGCGCGGGGGTGCCGGCGTGCTCAAGGGGATAGTCGATGGGCTTGTCGGTACGGGTGTAGGCGCCGGTGAGCAGCGGGCTGTACGCGACCAGGGTGAGTGCGGGGTTGTTGCGCACGTAGTTCTGCAGCTCCCCCGAGAACACACCGATGTCGCCGTCCCGCGACAGCTGGCCGGGGATGTCGGTGCGGCGGCGCAGATACGTGTGGTGGTACTGCAGCACCTCGTAGCCGGGCAGCCCCGCGGCGGCCGCGACGGCGCGGGCGCGCTCGACCTTCCAGGCCCAGTGGTTGCTGACGCCGAGGAGGCCCACGGTGCCCTCCTCGACGAGCGCGGCGAAGCCCTCCACGGTCTCGGTGAGGCCGGTGTCCGGGTCCTCGATGTGCGCGTACAGGAGATCGAGCTTCTCGACGCCGAGACGCTCCCGGCTGGCCTCCGCGGACTCGCGGATCACCTTGGCGCTCAGGCCCTCGGCGTTGTCGGTGTAGCTGGTGCCGGGCGCGAGGGGGCGGGCGCCGAGCTTGGTGGCGATGACGATCTCGTCGCCGATGCCGCGGCTGCGGCGCCAGTTGCCGATGATGGTCTCGCTCTCGCCGCCCTGGCTGCCCGTGTTCCAGAACGCGTAGTTGTTGGACGTGTCGATGAAGGTGCCGCCCGCCTCGACGAAGCGGTCGAGGATCGCGAAGGCGGTGTCCTCGTCGGTACGGGTGCCGAACAGCATGGCCCCGAGGCTGAGCACGCTGACCTTGCGGCGCGTGGCGGGGTTGGTGCCAAGGGTGCGGTAACGCATGGAGGTCCTCCTCGACGTGCCCGCGGACTGCGGGGCGTTGAGAAGGACTCTGCCTGTTGAAGTGCACGCGAAGGCAAGCCCTGTCCGCGCGCGATGCCCTACCCGTTCAGATACGCCAGGACCGCCCGCACCCGCCGGTGCCCGCCCTCCGCAGGCGGGAGTTCCAGCTTCGTGAAGACGTTGCCGATGTGCTTGTGGACCGAACGCTCCGTGATCACCAGGGACTTGGCGATCGTCGCGTTGTCGTGACCCTCGGCCATCAGCTGCAGCACCTCGCGCTCCCGCGCCGTGAGCGACTCCAGCGGGGAGCCCTGGCGGCGGCGCGAGAGGAGCTCCGTCACGACCTCGGGGTCGAGCGCCGTGCCGCCGGACGCCACCCGCTCCAGCGCGTCGAGGAATTCGTCGACCCGGCCGACCCGGTCCTTCAGGAGATACCCGACCCCGCGCGCGCCGCCGCCGAGCAGCTCGGCGGCGTAGGTCTCCTCGACGTACTGGGACAGGACCAGGACCGGCAGGTCCGGCAGCGACTCACGGGCGGCCAGCGCGGCCCGCAGCCCTTCGTCCCGGAAGCCGGGCGGCATCCGTACGTCCAACACCGCCGCGTCCGGGCGGTGTTGGAGCAGCAGGGGCAGGACCTCGGGTCCGGTCGGCGCGACGCCCGCCACCTCGTGCCCGGCCGACCGCAGGAGCAGCACGAGCCCCTCGCGCAACAAGGCATTGTCCTCGGCGATCACCACGCGCACGGCAGCCCCACTTCGATCTCGGTCGGCCCTCCGGCGGGGCTCGTCAGGGACACGGTGCCATCCAGCGCGGCGACACGGCGCCGTACCCCGATCAGTCCGCTGCCGGCGGACTCGTCCGCTCCCCCGCGGCCGTGGTCGCGTACGCGCACCCGCAGCATCCCCGGGGTGCGGGTCAGCGCGACCTCGGCGCGGGTGGCGCCGCTGTGCTTGGCCGCGTTGGTGAGCGCCTCCGCGACCACGAAGTACGCGGCGGCCTCGACGGCGGCCGGCGCGCGAGGACCGTCGGCCACCCCGTCGGCCGCCACCTCCACGGTCAGCCCGCTGGAGGCCGCGAGCGCACGGACCGCCCCGTCGAGGCCGCGGTCCGTGAGCACGGGCGGGTGGATGCCCCGTACGACATGACGCAGTTCCGCGAGGGCTTGTTCGGCCTGGTCCTGGGCGTCGTCGAGGAGCTTGCGGGCGGCTTCGGGATCGCGGTCGTACGCGCGCTTGGCCAGACCGATCCTCATGGACAGGGAGACGAGCCGGGCCTGGGCGCCGTCGTGCAGATCGCGTTCGATCCGGCGCAGCTCGGCGCCGTGCGCGGCGACCGCTCCGGCGCGGGTCTCGGTGAGCTGCTCCACGCGCTGGGCGAGGTCGGCGCCGGGTGGCGGCTGGAGCAGTCCGCGCGACCAGGAGCAGGACAGATCGGCGAGGACGTCGAAGACGGGCAGCACCACGGGCCGCCGTCCGAGCACGCCGCACCAGATGCCGTCGACGATGATCGCGGGCACCCACAGGATCAGGGAGAGATAGCAGAGCACCAGGCCGTAGACCAGTTGCGCGAGGACCCAGCGCAGGTCGCGGTAGGTGGCGGGATCGGTGGTCGCGTGCCGGAGCCGCTCGGCGAGCGGGCCGGTCAGCGGCAGATACGCCTGCGGCACACCCTCGCCGGTGCGCGCCCCGACCCGGCGGCGCTCGAAGGACGCGAAGCGCCTTACGGTCTGCACGGTCTCGGGCAGGATGCCCGCGCCGACGATCAGCAGGGTCGCCGCGAGCCCGAGCAGCAGCAGACCGAGCATCAGATAGCAGGCGAGGCTCACCGCGGCACCGATCAGCAGGTGCCGGGTGGCGAGCCAGGCTCTGTGTATCGCGGCGTCCATGGTGATCACAGGTTAAGCGCCGGGGCGGGCCGTCACGCCTGCTGCTTGTCGCGCAGCAGCCACAGGCCGACGGCGGAGCCGAGGAAGAGCACGCCGGTCGGTATGGACACGGCGACCTGTGTGAGGCCGTCCCACAGGAAGCTGGTGGAGACGTTGACGATGAGGGCGACGACGAGCAGCAGCCACAGCAGGGGCTTCATGACGGACTCCGAGGTGGTGGGCGGGCGGTGCTTGACGTGATCCATCCTGGCAAGCGCCCTTAGGCCGCTACGAGGGTGCCCACTGGCCGATACGGGGTGGAGCGGGCTACACCACCGCCGGCCGGTCACTCCCGGTGGCCGCCCGCCCCGGACGGCCCTCGCCAACATGTGGGGCCCGACCAGCGGACCTACCGTCGCCTCATACGTGTCCGCACGCGCCGACCGAGGGAGCCGAGCGGTGACCGACCAAGTGACCGAGCCGGGCGCCGCGCTGTTGCGCGCCGGGAAGTTCTTCCGGCGCGGCGAGGCCGCCCCCGATATGCACAGCGTGCAGCTCAAGGGCGGACGGCAGGCCGACACCTTCTACCGGGACCGCTGGAGCCACGACAAGGTCGTGAACTCCACGCACGGCGTGAACTGCACCGGTTCCTGTCGCTGGAAGGTGTACGTCAAGGACGGCATCATCACGTGGGAGACCCAGCAGACGGACTATCCGTCGGTGGGCCCCGACCGTCCCGAGTACGAGCCGCGCGGCTGCCCCCGCGGCGCCGCGTTCTCCTGGTACACGTACTCGCCGACGCGCGTCCGCTACCCGTACATCCGCGGTGTTCTCCTGGAGATGTACCGCGAGGCGAAGGCCCGTCTCGGTGACCCGGTGCAGGCCTGGGCGGACATCCAGGGCGACCCGGAGCGGCGCAGGAGGTACCAACAGGCCCGCGGCAAGGGCGGGTTGGTGCGCGCCACGTGGGACGAGTCCCTTGAGATCGTCGCGGCCGCGCACGTCCACACCATCAAGCAGCACGGCCCGGACCGGGTCGCCGGCTTCTCGCCGATCCCTGCGATGTCGATGGTCTCGCACGCGGCGGGCGCCCGGTTCATGTCCCTCATCGGCGCCCCGATGCTCTCCTTCTACGACTGGTACGCGGACCTCCCCGTCGCCTCGCCGCAGGTCTTCGGCGACCAGACGGACGTGCCGGAGTCCGGCGACTGGTGGGACGCCGCGTATCTGATGATGTGGGGCTCCAACGTCCCTGTGACCCGCACCCCGGACGCGCACTGGATGGCCGAGGCCCGTTATCGCGGCCAGAAGGTGGTCGTGGTCGCGCCGGACTACGCGGACAACGCGAAGTTCGCCGACGAGTGGCTGCACCCGCACCCCGGCACGGACGCGGCGCTCGCGATCTCCATGGGGCACGTCATCCTCAAGGAGTTCTTCGTCGACAAGAAGACCGACTTCTTCGACGACTACGTACGCAAGTACACCGACCTGCCGTTCCTGGTGACGCTCGTCGAGAAGGACGGCGCGTACGTGCCGTCGAAGTTCCTGCGCGCGAGCGATATCGGGCAGGACAGCGAGGCCGCCGAGTGGAAGACCGTCGTCCTCGACGAGAACACCGGCCGGCCGGCCGTGCCCAACGGCTCGCTGGGCTTTCGCTGGACCGAGTCCGGCATGGGCAAGTGGAACCTTCAGCTCGGCTCGATCACCCCGCAACTCTCCCTGCACGGCACGGAGTTCGCGACCGGCGTCGAGGTACTGCTCCCCCGCTTCGACACCGAGGGCGGTGAACACGGCCAGGGCCGCGGCGAGATCCTTTCGCGCGGTGTCCCGGCCACGCGCCTCGGCGGCCAGGACGGTCCGCTCGTCACCACGGTCTTCGACCTGCAGCTCGCGCAGTACGGAGTCGCCCGCGAGGGCCTGCCCGGCCAGTGGCCCGCCTCGTACGACGACGCGGAGACCCCCGGCACCCCGGCCTGGCAGGAGGCGCACACCTCCGTACCCGCCGCGCAGGCCGTCAAGATCGCCCGGGAGTTCGCGCAGACCGCCGAGAAGTCCCGCGGCCGCTGCATGATCCTGATGGGCGCCGGTACGAACCACTGGTTCCACTCCGAGCAGATCTACCGCTCCTTCCTCGCCCTGCTGCAGCTCACCGGCTGCCAGGGCCGCAACGGCGGCGGCTGGGCGCACTACGTCGGCCAGGAGAAGTGCCGTCCGGTGACCGGCTGGGCGACGCTGGCCGGAGCCGGTGACTGGTCTCGGCCGCCGCGGCAGATGATCGGCGCCGCGTACTGGTTCCTCAACACCGACCAGTGGCGTTACGACAAGTTCCAGGCCGACGTCCTCGCCTCGCCGCTCGGTGAGGGCCGCTTCGAGGGGATGACGGGCGCGGACTGCCTTGCCCTGTCGGCGCGTTCGGGCTGGATGCCCTCGTATCCGACCTTCAACCGGAACCCGCTCGACCTCGCCGAGTCCGAGGACCCGGTGGCCGACACCGTCGCGGAACTCAAGGCCGGGACGCTGAAGTTCGCCTGCGAGGACCCCGACGCGGAGGAGAACTGGCCGCGGGTGGTCACGCTGTGGCGCGCCAACCTCCTGGGTTCGTCCGCGAAGGGCGCCGAGTACTTCACCAAGCACCTGCTCGGCACCCACTCCTCGCTGCGGGCCGACGAGGCCGGTCCTGACGTACGGCCGCGGGATGTGAAGTGGCACGAGGAGGCACCGGAAGGAAAGCTCGACCTGTTGCTTTCCCTGGACTTCCGGCAGACCTCCTCGACGCTCCTGAGCGATGTCGTACTCCCGGCCGCCACTTGGTACGAGAAGCACGACCTGTCGACCACGGACATGCACCCGTACGTGCACTCGTTCACCCCCGCGGTGAACCCGCCGTGGCAGGCCCGCACCGACTTCGACACCTTCCTCGGACTGGCCCGTAAGTTCAGCGAGCTGGCCCGCCCCCACCTCGGCACCCGCAAGGACCTGGTGGCGACCGCGCTGCAGCACGACACCCCCGGCGAGATCGCCCAGCCCGGCGGTGTGGTGCTCGACTGGAAGCGCGGCGAATGCGAGCCCGTGCCCGGCAAGACCATGCCGAACCTGACGGTGGTCGAGCGGGACTACACCGCCATCGGCGAGAAGTTCGCCGCGCTCGGTCCGCTGGTGGAGAAGCTGGGCCTGCCCGCGAAGGGCATCGCTCTCCACCCCGACGAGGAGGTCGAGGAGCTCAAGCAGCGCAACGGCACGGTACGCGGCGGTCCCGCGGACGGGCGGCCGCTGCTCGACACCGCGATCAAGGCGGCGAACACGATCCTCGCGCTGTCCGGCACGACCAACGGACGCCTCGCCACGCAGGGCTTCCACACCCTGGAGAAGCGCACGGGCCAGGAGATGGCACACCTCGCCGCCGAGCACGAGGGCAAGCGCATCACGTACGCCGATACGCAGGCCGCGCCCATCCCCGTCATCACCTCGCCCGAGTGGTCGGGCAGCGAGTCCGGCGGCCGGCGCTACACCGCCTTCACGCTCAACACCGAGCACCTGAAGCCCTGGCATACGCTCACCGGTCGTCAGCACTTCTTCCTCGACCACGACTGGATGCACGAACTCGGCGAGGCGCTGATCGTCTACAAGCCGCCGCTGGACATGCACCGTCTGTTCGGCGAACCAAGGCTCGGCGTGGACGGCACCAAGGAAGTCACCGTCCGGTACCTCACCCCGCACAACAAGTGGTCCATCCACTCCGAGTACCAGGACAACCTGTTCATGCTCTCGCTCTCGCGCGGCGGCCAGAACATCTGGATGTCGCCGCAGGACGCGGACGCGATCGGCGTGAAGGACAACGACTGGATCGAGGCGGTCAACCGCAACGGTGTGGTCGTGGCGCGCGCGATCGTCTCGCACCGCATGCCGCAGGGCACGGTCTACATGCACCATGCGCAGGAACGCACGGTGGGCGTCCCGAAGACGGAGACCACCGGCAAGCGCGGCGGCATCCACAACTCGCTCACCCGGGTCCTGATGAAGCCCAGCCATCTCATCGGCGGCTACGCGCAGCTCTCCTGGGCCTTCAACTACCTGGGCCCCACGGGCAACCAGCGCGACGAGGTGACGGTCATCCGTCGCCGCTCGCAGGATGTGGAGTACTGACATGCGCGTCATGGCTCAAGTGGCGATGGTGATGAACCTCGACAAGTGCATCGGGTGCCACACCTGCTCGGTGACCTGCAAGCAGGCGTGGACCAACCGCACCGGCATGGAGTACGTCTGGTTCAACAACGTCGAGACCCGGCCCGGTCAGGGCTACCCCCGGCGTTACGAGGACCAGGAGAAGTGGCAGGGCGGCTGGGTCCTCAACAAGCGCGGCGCCCTCAAGCTCAAGAACGGCGGCCGGTTCAAGAAGCTCTCCCACATCTTCTCCAACCCCAAGCTGCCGGAGATCAAGGACTACTACGAGCCCTGGACGTACGACTACAAGAACCTCACCGACGCCCCGCTCGGCGACGACTTCCCGGTGGCGGAGCCGCGTTCGCTGATCACCGGCAAGCCGATGAAGATCGAGTGGTCCTCGAACTGGGACGACAACCTGGCGGGTGCGGTCGAGCACGGTCCGCAGGACCCGATGGTCGAGAAGGTCCGTGAACAGGCCGCGGAGAAGGTCAAGTTCGCGTTCGAGCAGACCTTCATGTTCTATCTGCCGCGGATCTGCGAGCACTGCCTCAACCCGGCGTGCGTGGCCTCCTGCCCCTCGGGCGCGATGTACAAGCGCAACGAGGACGGCATCGTGCTCGTCGACCAGGACCGCTGCCGCGGCTGGCGGCAGTGCGTGACGGGCTGCCCGTACAAGAAGGTCTACTTCAACCACTCCACCGGCAAGGCCGAGAAGTGCACGATGTGCTACCCGCGCGTCGAGGTCGGTCTGCCCACGGTCTGCTCCGAGACCTGCGTCGGCCGGCTCCGCTATCTCGGCGTGATCCTGTACGACGCCGACAAGGTGACCGAGGCCGCCTCCACGAAGGACGACAAGGCGCTGTACGAGGCCCAGTTGGGCGTCTTCCTCGATCCCGACGACCCCGAGGTCCAGCGGGCCGCGGAGGCCGCGGACATCCCGTACGACTGGATGGAAGCGGCCCGGCGCTCCCCCGTACGCGCGCTGATCAGCAAGTACAAGGTGGCTCTCCCGCTGCACCCGGAGTACCGGACCATGCCGATGGTCTGGTACATCCCGCCGCTCTCCCCCGTCGTCGACGCCCTCACCGAGACGGGCCACGACGGTGAGGACGCGGGCAACCTGTTCGGCGCGATCGACACCCTCCGTATCCCGCTCGAATACCTCGCGGAGATCTTCACGGCCGGCGATGTCGCCCCCGTCCGGTCCTCCCTGAACAAGCTGGCGGCGATGCGCTCGCACATGCGGGCCATCAACCTCGGCGATGTGCCCGACCATGCGATCGCCGATTCGGTGGGCATGAGCGCGCAGGAGATCGAGGAGATGTACCGGCTGCTCGCGATCGCCAAGTACGAGGACCGCTATGTGATCCCGACCGCGGCCGTCGGTGACGCGAAGGCGCTCGAGGAGTCGGCGGTTCCCGACACCTGTTCGCTGGACCACGAGGGTGGTCCGGGCATGGGCGGAGACGGGCCGTTCGGACAGGACTCCGGCTCGGGCAAGAAGCAGCTGCCGCTGGTCTCGATCGAGAACTTCCACGCGGCCCGCAAGCGCCAGACCTCCGACGAAGAACCGGCCGACGTCAGGGAGCAGCAGTGAAGAACGCGGTCCTCTACCAGGCGGCTTCGCTCTGCCTCTCGTATCCCGACGACGAGTTCCGCGCGCGTCTGCCGCTGCTGCGGCAGGCCGCCCCGCAGCTGCGGGGCTTCCTCGACTTCCCCGACGAGACGGACCCCACCGAACTCGCCGCGCCCTACGTCAAGGGCTTCGAGTTCAAGAACCCGCACAGCCTCTATCTGAGCTGGTGGCGCGACGGTGACACCCGGCGGCGCGGCATGACCCTGGTCGGCTTCAAACAGGTCTACCGCGAGCACGGTCTGGAGTTCTCCGACGAGGAGCTGCCGGACTTCCTGCCGGCGGTCCTGGAGTTCTCGGCGAAGGTCGACACGCGGCTGCTCCTCGAATTCCGCCCGGGCCTGGAGCTGCTGCGCCTGGCCCTCACCGATCACGGCACGCCCTACGCGAGCGTGCTCGATGCCGTCTGCCGCACACTGCCCGGCCCGTCCCCCAAGGACAAGGCGGCCGCGCTGGCGATGGCCAAGTGCGGTCCGCCGATGGAAACCGTCGGCCTCGAACCCTTCACGCTCGTGGGAGAGCCCTCATGAACACGCTCCTTTGGGGGGTCCTGCCGTACGTCGCCGTCGCGCTCCTGATCGCGGGCACGTTCTGGCGGTTCAAGTACGACAAGTTCGGCTGGACCACCCGCTCCTCGCAGGTCTACGAGTCGAAGCTGCTCAACATCGCCTCGCCGATGTTCCACTACGGGCTGCTCTTCGTGCTCGTCGGACATCTGATGGGCCTGTTCATCCCCGAGTCCTGGACCGACAAGGTCGGCATGGACGAGCACCTGTACCACCAGCTGTCGCTGTACGGCGGTACGGCCGCGGGTGTACTCGCGGTCCTCGGCATCGTGCTGCTGCTCTACCGGCGCCGTACGAACACCCCCGTCTTCAAGGCGACCACGGCCAACGACAAGGTCATGTACCTGGTGCTGCTCGCCGCGATCGTGATGGGCATGTGGGCCAAGCTCACCAACTCCTCGCCCTCGCACGGCTACGACTACCGTCTGACGATCGCGCCGTGGGCCCGCTCCCTGTTCACGCTGCAGCCCGACATCGACAAGATGGTGGGTGTCCCGCTCACGTACCAGATCCACGCCGTCATCGGCCTGCTGCTCTTCGCCCTGATCCCCTTCACGCGCCTGGTGCACATGTTCAGCGCGCCCGTGCAGTACCTCTTCCGCCCGTACGTGGTCTACCGCAGCCGGGACGAGACGCAGCTGGGATCGCGCAAGGAGCGGCCGGGGTGGGAGCGGACGAAGTCCTAGCGCCCGTCAACGGGGCGTCTGCGCCGACTCGTTGAGAGATCCCCGTACGGTCCTGGTCTCGCCCGGGAGTGCGCGGCGGTGCCTGACCGGGGACAGGATCAGGGGCAGTCCGCTCAGCCAGAGGCAGACGGCACCGGACCACAGGGCCGCGCGCAGCGAGACGTACTCGCCGATGAGGCCCGACAGGGCCCCCGCGACGGCCATCGCCCCCATCAGCATGAAGCGGAAGGTGGCGTTCATCCGGCCGAGCAGCGGCGCGGGGGTCAGGCGCTGGCGCAGGCTGACTCCGAGTACGTTGCCCAGGCCGGTCGTGAGGGTGAACAGGAGCCACGCGCCCGAGGCCACCCACAGCCACGGGCCGCGGTCGATGAGCGGCACGAGGAGCCCCACCGGTGCCACGCACAGGTTCACCAGGGCGAGGCAGCGGCCGAAGCCGAACCTGGCGGCGAGCGGACGGGCGCACCAGGCGCCGAGGAAGATCCCGACTCCGCCGATGGCCCAGTACACGCCCAACAGACCGGCGGACAGGTGGAGTTCGCGGGCGAAGAGCACCGGCAGCATCGTGTTGATCATGACGCCGCCGAGGTTGCTGAGGGTGCCGGTGAGGGCCAGGGCGCGCAGTTCGGCGTCGCCCAGGACATGCCGCAGACCTTCGGCGATCTGGGTGCGCAGACTGGTAGCGGGCTCGGGTCCGGCCTTCCGTACGGGCCCGTCGTCCGTGCTCTTGAGCCGCATCAGCCGCAACCCCGCGATCAGGTAGCCCACGGCCGCGCAGGCCAGCGCCACCGGAGCGCTGAGGAACTGTACGAGGCCGCCGCCTGCGCCCCGTCCCGTGATGCTGCCGGCCGCCTGCAGGCTGACGAGCGCCGCGTTGGCCGGCACCAGGGCGTCGGGTCCGACGAGGCGGGGCAGGGTGCTCTGCGCGGTCACGTCGAAGAAGACCGTGCAGACCCCGTCGAGCAGGACCACCGCGCACAGCTGCCCGAACGTGAGCACATCGAGCCACCACGCCAGCGGTACGGACACCAGCAAGGTGCCCCTGCACAGGGCCGCGACGACCAGGACCCTGCGGTGCGCGAGGCGGTCGACCCACGCTCCCGCGGGCAGTCCGATCACCAGGAACGCCAGCGTTCCGAGGGCGGCGAGGAGACCGACCTGGCCCGCGCTCGCGTCCAGGGCCAGGAGGGCGAGCAGGGGGACGGCGACGTAGGAGACGTTCATGCCGAGGACGCTCAGCGCCGATGCGGAGAACAGCGTGCGGAAGTCGCGTATCCGCCACGGGGACAGGGTGGTCATGACCAGCACGGTGCCCGGGCGTCGCAGACCTGCGCGAATGTTTTAGCCTGGACTGAATCTGAGCAGGGTCGGCGGTGGACCCTCGGAGGGCGGGCGCATGCTGAAGATCGAGTTCTCGGCCGAGGACGTGGCCCGTACCCGCTTCTCGATCTCCCCGCTCTGGGAGGTCGTCGCCGGCGTACGGATCCTGCTCGGCGCCGACGAACAGCATCTGCACCGGACCTGGACCGCGCAGGTGCGGTCCAGGATCGCCGCCGCGCGCCTGGATCTGACCCCGCTCGCGGCGCTCGTGCCGCCGGGCACCAGCTCGGTCCCCGGTTTCCTGACCCCGCCGCCGACCACCCCCGGCCCCTCCCTCGACGTCGAACTCGCCACGTTGCGCGCCACTGCGCCGCAGCGGCTGCGCGCCGGGCCCTCGCAGGCGCAGCCCGGTGTGCGGGCGCTGCGCGCGGACCCGGAGCGCGGCCTGGGCAGACTGGCCGACCTGATCTCCGCGTACTGGGAACTGGCGATGGCGCCGTACTGGCCGCGCATCCTCGGCCTCCTGGAAGCCGACATCCAGTACCGGGCCAGGCGCTTCGCCGAAGGCGGCACACGGCGCCTCTTCGACGACCTGGATCCCCAGCTGTCCTGGGATGCGGGCACCCTGCATGTCCGACACCGATTCCTGCACGGGGTCCGGCGGCTCGACGGACGGGGGCTGCTGCTCGGGCCCTCGGCGTTCGTCTGGCCCCGGGTGTTCTGGACGACGGACCTGGTGGACCAGCCGACGCTGCGTTATCCGCCGCGCGGCGTCGGAGAGCTGTGGTCGCCGCGCCCCGATCCCGAGTCGGCCGCGCTGGGCAAGGTCCTCGGAGCGTCCCGCGCCCGCCTCCTCACGGAGCTGACGTCCCCCGCCTCCACCACCGACCTGGCCCTGCGCACGGGCCTCACCCCGGGCGGAGTCTCCCAACACCTGTCCGCACTACGGTCGTCCGGCCTGGTCTCCGCCCACCGCGCGGGCCGCGTGGTGCTCTACGCGCGCACGCGGATCGCCGAGGACCTGGTCGCGGGGGCGGAGGGCCGGCCCTCCCGGGGCGGGGCGTGATCCGGATGCCCGCGCAGGGTGGGGCGTAATCCGGATGCCCGCGCGGGGGCATCGGCCTACCCTTGCCGCAGGTCAGAGGCAGGGAGGGGTGGGACGCAGATGCGTGCAGACAGCAGCGAGGGGGTGGCGGCGGCGCTACGGCTCGCGCAAGGCATGCCCCTGGGCGAGGCGCTGGACACGACGGACCCGGCCGCCTGGCTCTCCCTCGACGTCGGCGTACGTGAACTCCGGTGGTCCCAACGGCATTTGCTGCCCACCCGGGCGGAGATCTCCGGGCAGCGCCTCTCCTGGGAGCCGGGTGCGACGCTGCCGACCGTGCGGCTGAGGCCCAGGGAACTCGTCGACGCCCGTCTCGCGCTGGCCCTGTGCCACCCGGACGGACGGGTCCGGGAGGCCTCGGTCCTGGCAGCCGCGGAGTGCCCGCAGCTCCTGCCGCTGATCGTCGTACGCGCCACTGACTGGGCCGCACCGGTTCGTGAGCGGGCGCGGGCCGTGCTGCGGACCGCGCTCCCTCTGCTCGACAGGGCGCAGCTCACGGGTCTTGCTCCCGTGATCCTGCGGGTCGCAGGGCGCGAACGTGCCGACTTCGGGGTGGAGTTGCTGCGCCGCACTCTGGGCGAGGCGCCACAGGACCGGCTTGAGCGGCTGCTCACGCACCCGGACCGTGACACGAGGCGCTTCGCGTACCGCTTCGCCATCACCGAGCTGCGGCTCCCGCCTGCCGAACTGGCCCGCGCCGCCCTGCGCGACAGGGACATCGTCGTACAGCACATGTGCGCGGACGCAGCGCTCGCGGCCGTACCCGCCGATACGTACGACGCGGCACTCGATCCGCTGCTCGAAGCCCGCAACCCGCGCGTGCGAGCGGCCGGAGTGACCGCACTGCGCCGATCCGGACAGGCCGAACGCGCCGTGCCGTTCCTCGCCGACCGCGCGCCGATGGTGCGCGCCTGCGCCCGCTATGTCGCACGGCAACTGGGCGTCGAACCCCGCCCCCACTACCTCGCCTGGTGCGCGGCCGCCGACGAGATACCGCCCGGGGCGCCGATCGGTCTGGCCGAATGCGGCGCACGTATTGATGCCGACGTGCTCTGGGCGCTGACCGGGCATCCGGTCGCGCGTATCAGGGCGAGTGCGGTGGCAGGGCTGCGCGCCCTCGACGCGGTGCACTCCGCGAGCGCGGACCGCCTCCTGCCGCTCCTGGACGATCCGGCGTCCGGCGTTGCCCGCGAGGCCGCCGCCCCGCTCGCCGCGGCGCCGGGGGGGGTCCCCTCCGCATGGCTGCTCGCCCGCCTCGCCTCGGATCGCCCCCGGCACATCCGGGTGGCCGCCTTCAGACTGCTCGACCGACAGGGGGGAATGCCCCAACTCCGCGCTGCCGTAGCCCTCTTGGACGACCCGAATCCCAAGCTGCGTCACTGGGCAGGCCAGTCCGTGCAGCGCTGGGAGCCCCCGATCGGGTTGCCCCGCGGGGACGCCGAGGTGGCGGCACTCTACGAGCGCTGTGCGCACCTGTTCAGCCCGTACGTGTTCAAGCGGCGCAAGTGGGCTGCGGGAATCCGCGGTTGACCGTCCCGCGGCGCCCGCCCTCCGTCGCGCCCACACCCGTCAGCCCTACGCCGCACCCCCCTTGGTGTCCTGGTCGCCGGGCGGAGTGTCGCGTTCGTCGTCGACGATCTCCGCGTCGACCACGTCGTCCGCGGGCGGGGCGTCCTCGGCCTGAGCGTCCTGGGGCTGGTCGCTCGGCCCCTGGGCGGCCTGGGCGTACATCGCCTGGCCCATCCGCTGGCTGACCGTGGCCAGCTTCTCGGTGGCGCCGCGGAGTTCGTCGATGTCGGCGTCCGACTGGCCGATCACGCGCTTGAGCCCGGTCAGGGCTTCCTCGACTTCCGTCTTGGTGTCGGCGGGGATCCGCTCGGCGTTGTCGGCGAGGAACCGCTCGGTCTGGTAGGCGAGTTGCTCGGCGCCGTTGCGGGTCTCCGCCGCCTCACGGCGCTTGCGGTCCTCGTCCGCGTACTGCTCGGCCTCGCGCATCATCCGGTCGATGTCGTCCTTCGGGAGCGCCGATCCGCCGGTGACGGTCATCTTCTGCTCGCGGCCCGTCGCGAGGTCCTTCGCCGATACGTGCATGATCCCGTTGGCGTCGATGTCGAAGGTCACCTCGATCTGCGGGACGCCGCGGGGTGCGGGCGGCAGTCCGGTGAGGTCGAAGACGCCGAGCTTCTTGTTGTACGCGGCGATCTCCCGCTCCCCCTGGAAGACCTGGATGCCGACGGAGGGCTGGTTGTCGGTCGCGGTGGTGAAGACCTCCGAACGGCGGGTGGGGATGGTCGTGTTGCGCTCGATCAGTTTCGTCATGATGCCGCCCTTGGTCTCGATGCCGAGGGAGAGCGGGGTGACGTCGAGGAGCAGCACGTCCTTCACGTCGCCGCGGATGACGCCGGCCTGGAGAGCCGCACCCACGGCCACGACCTCGTCCGGGTTGACGCCCTTGTGCGGGTCCTTGCCGGTGAGCTGCTTGACCAGGTCGGTGACGGCGGGCATCCGGGTCGAGCCGCCGACGAGAATGACGTGGTCCACGGCGGAGAGCTGGATGTTCGCGTCCTTGACCGCCTGGTGGAAGGGCTCCTTGCAGCGGTCCAGGAGGTCCTTGGTGAGCTCCTGGAACTGGGCGCGGGTGAGCTTCTCCTCCAGATGCAGCGGACCGGCCGAACTGGCCGTGATGTAGGGCAGGTTGACCGTGGTCTCGTTGGCGGAGGACAGCTCGATCTTCGCCTTCTCGGCGGCCTCGCGCAGCCGCTGCACGGCCATCTTGTCCTTGGCGAGATCGACCCCGTGCCCGTTCTTGAACTGCTTGACCAGATACTCGACGACCCGCTGGTCCCAGTCGTCGCCGCCGAGCTTCGTGTCCCCGTTGGTGGCCTTGACCTCGATGACCCCGTCGCCGATCTCGAGCAGCGACACATCGAAGGTGCCGCCGCCCAGGTCGAAGACAAGCACCGTCTGCTCGTCGCCTCGGTCGAGACCGTACGCGAGCGCCGCGGCCGTCGGCTCGTTGATGATCCGCAGCACCTTGAGGCCCGCGATCTCACCGGCCTCCTTGGTGGCCTGGCGCTGGGTGTCGTCGAAGTACGCGGGCACGGTGATCACGGCGTCCGTGACCGTCTCACCCAGATACGACTCGGTGTCCCGCTTGAGCTTCTGCAGCACGCGCGCGGACAGCTCCTGGGCGCGCAGCCGGCTGCCGTCGATGGTGCCTTCGTCGGGGAAGCGCCAACCGGTGTCTCCCATATGACGCTTGACGGAGCGTGCGGTGCGCTCGATGTTCGTCACCGCCTGCCGTTTGGCGACCTCGCCGACGAGGACTTCGCCGTTCTTGGCGAAGGCGACGACGGACGGCGTGGTGCGCGCTCCTTCGGCGTTGGCGACCACGGTGGGGTCGCCGCCTTCGAGGACCGCGACCACAGAGTTCGTCGTACCGAGATCGATGCCGACCGCGCGTGCCATGTCAGTCCCCTTCCGACAGCCCCACTCCCGGATCTCCAGCACAAAACTTGAGCGGGCTCTTGTCAATGCCCCGGACGGTCGGTCCGGTGGCACTCGTCGCGTCCGGTTGCCCTCGACTCCTGCGGTTGTACCGTCGGGGCATGGAGCAGCGCATCACCCTGATCACTCTCGGAGTTACCGATCTGACCCGGGCCAAACGCTTCTACGAGGCGTTGGGCTGGCAGGGGCAGGAGGTCGAGGAGACGGTCTTCTATCAGGCGGGCGGTCTGGGCCTCGTCCTGTGGGGCCGCGAGAAGCTGGCGGCGGACTCGGGGGTCGCACCGGGTGCGGCCGGTGGCTTCGGCGGAATCGTCCTCGCCCACAACGTCCGCTCGGACAAGGAGGTCGACGAACTCCTCGCGGCGGCGGAGCGCGCGGGCGCCCGCGTCACGAAGCCGGCCACGGTGAACGTCGTCGGTTTCTACTCCGGCGCCTTCACCGACCCGGACGGCCACGTGTGGGAGGTGGCCCACAACCCCGGCTTCACGTTGAACGAGGACGGGACGCTGACGTTGCCGGAGTTCGGGGCTTGAGCTCGGGTGAGCCGGACCAGCCGGCGTACGCCTTCCTGACCTCGGTGTCGGTCGGCGACATCCTGTCGGGAGTCGTCACGCAGGTCGAGCACTCGTGGTGTTCGTCGACCTGGACGACGGCCCCGAACACCCCGTCTACCCGGGTGTCGGGTTCATCACGATCCCTGAACTGTCCTGGTGGGGGTTCGAATCGCCGCACGACATCGTCGAAGTGGGACAGCGTGTCACATGCCAGTTCCTCGGCTTCGACACCCACCTGGGCGAGGCCCGGCTCTCCCTGCGCGCCGCGCGGCCGGACCCCCTGCGGGCGTTCGCGAACGAGCATCGCGTGGGAGATGTCCTGCCGGGCACGGTGACGAAGGTGGTGCCGTTCGGCGTGTTCGTGCGGGTCGGCGGCCCGTTGGAGGGCCTGGTGCACCGGGATCTGTCCGGTGGACCCGAGTGGGACGCCCTCGTACCAGGTCTGCCCGTGACCGTCGTGATCACCGAGATCGACTGTGACCGTCGGCGGATCGCGCTCGCCTGGCGCTGACCGCACGGCGGTCGCCGCAGCACGACGCCCCCGCCCCGGACCACCGGTCCGGAACGAGGGCGCAGGCGTGGCGGCAGATCAGGCGAGCTTGGCGCTCAGCGTGATCGTGGTGCCGGTGAGCGCCTGGCTGACCGGGCAGTTGGCCTTGGCGTTCTCCGCTGCGGCCTGGAACGCCGCGTCGTCGAGACCGGGCACCTCGCCCTCGACGGTGAGGTGGATACCGGTGATCCCGGTGCCCGGCTGGAACGTGACATCGGCGGAGGTCGTGAGCTTGGTGGGCGGGGTGCCCGCACCGGTCAGACCGTGCGAGAGCGCCATCGAGAAGCAGCTGGAGTGGGCGGCCGCGATCAGCTCCTCCGGGCTGGTCTTGCCGTTCGCCTCCTCGGCACGGGACGGCCAGGACACGGCCTGCTCGCCGATGCCGGACGAGTCGAAGGTGACCGTTCCGGAGCCCTCCGTGAGGCTGCCTTCCCAGACGGTGTGTGCGCTGCGCGTGGTGGCCACGACAATTCCTTCCTCTGCGGGACGTCGGTGGACGGTTGGGGTGACGTCCTCCCCCATCCGACCACATCCGCGACCCCGCCCGCGATCAGGTCACCCGGAAAACGGGACCTTTCGCAGTGAACGGAAGCGATCCGCCTGCGCGCAGCAGGAAGGCGTGCTCCCGCCGGATCCGCAGAACGTCGCAGCCGCCGTCGGTGATGACGAGGACCGGTGCGTCCGGCGGAAAGTCCTCGGCCTGGTGCAACAGGTCGATCCCGGGCTGCAGCGCGGTGCCGCCGCGCCCCCGTACGCGTACTTTCTCGGCGATGTCCGTGACCGGCAGATAGCCCGCGTCGTGCGGCGCCGCATCGCAGAACACGACGCGCGCGGCCGGGACATCGCGCGCCGTCGCGAACGAGGCGATGGCGCCGAGGCCCTTGCCGAGCAGGGTGCGGCTCATCGAGGCGGAGGTGTCGAGGACGACCCCGAAGGTGCAGCGCCTGATCTCCTCCGGCGGGAAGTACCGGCCCGCGCGCGGGATGTCCGGTGTGGAGGCCTGGCGGCGCGCGGGCCGCGCATAGCTGCGGACCGGCTCCGGCCGGGGCACGAACTCGTCGAACCACTGGGCCAGTTGTGCGTCCCAGGCGAGCGGAGGCTGGGACAGCGCCCTGATCTCCTCGACCAGGCCCGCGGGGAGCGTGCCACGTCCCCGCGCCTGGTGCAGATCGAAGCCCTGCGCGAGCCCGCGCCGGTAGTACTCGTCGAGGTCGACATGGTCCGCGGGCCCGCTGATCGGCTCGCCCAGCACGTCACCGAGCCCCTTGCCGCGCAGTGTGGCGAGCCGGCGGATCCGGCGCAGGTCGCCGGCGATCCGGTCGTAGACCTCCTCGGTGGACAGACCGCTCAACTCCGGGTCGAACAGGGCACCTTGAGGCATCACGCCGACGTCCATCTCGCGCAGCCAGGCGTTGATGACGTAATCGGCGGCCACGTTGAAGAGATACGGGTCCCGGGCACCGCAGCGGTCGGCGTGCCGCAGAGCGGCGTGCAGCATCTCGTGCGCGAGCACGAAGCGCCACTCCTCGTCGCCGAGACGCACCAGCGGGTTGATGTAGATCTCGGCCGCCCCGGCCGTCTCCCCGGCGGGGGAGGAGGGGGGGGGCGGGGGCGGGGCGGCGGGGGGGGTGGGGG
>NZ_JAEIMH010000004.1:50520-101933 GCF_016464295.1 Streptomyces sp. N35
GGGGCGGGACCACAAGCCCCCCCCCCTGGACGCGGAGACGCACCAGGGGGTTGATGTAGACCTCGCCCGCCGCGGCGTCCACCGCGGCGACGGAGATGCGGTGGGCGCGGGCGAGTTCGGCGTCGGCGACGAGCGTCATGCCCGCGGCGATGGCGCCGAGCAGCGGGTACGAGGAGACGAACCAGTTGAGCGCGTGGTCCCACGGCGCACGACGGGTCGGCCGCCCGTCGAGGGCGTCGCGCAGGCCGCCCGCCATGTCCATGGCCTTGGACATGGTGCCGGTCAGGGCGCGCGCGAAGGCCTCCTGCCAGTCCGGCGGGTCGTTCCACGGATCGTGCCAGGGCCGCAGGATCTGGTCTGCCCGGCCGCCGGCCGTACCGCAGTTCCGGTACGCCGCCGGGATGGCGCCCTCCCTGCGCCAGCCGGCCGCCAGCTGCTCCTCGTCGCCGCCCGGGTAGGAGGCGGGCAGGTCCTCGGGGGCACGGCCGATGGGGAATGTCAGCAGGAAGCGGTTGACCACGGCGCAGCGCGCGGCGAGGTCGTAGCGGTCGGGCTGCACTCGCTCCCCCTTCGCGGCCGGTACGTGGCCGAAGCCGAGGTGGATGACGCAGTGTGCGAGCGACCAGGCCCAGGTCGCGGGGTCGGCGTACTTCGTGCGGTGCGCGTGCACGGTGCCGTTGGAGGTGACGGTCGCGAGGCCGCCCTGCGGCGCGCTCCCGCACTCCTGCTCCCGGCAGATCTTCGCCTGTACGGAGTTGAGGGCGGGGTTGGCGAACACCTGCTGGAGCCCGGCCACGAAGGCCTTCGTGGCCGGGTCCGGCCTGATCTCGGAATCCTGCTTGCGGGTCCGGCTCACGGCGCGAGGCCCTGAGCCCGCGTACGGCCGACTGTCCTGCGGACGCGGTTCATCTCCGCGCCCTCGTACGGCCGACTGCCCTGCACGCGCGGTTCATCGCCGCGCCTCCACGAGACGCGGCATATCGCGCGCCGCCTCGATCAGGAACCAGGCCGGCAGTACGGGCTGGTCGTCGGCGTCGTCCGCGATGACGGTCTGCGCGACCTCGACGGAGATCTCCGCGAGCTGCACCAGCAACGCCTTGGCCCGGTAGGCGAGTTGGCGGCCGTGCGCGTTGACGTGCTCCTTGGACGCGGGCAGCTCCTTGCGCAGCCGGGCACGGAACGCCTCTGCGAGGAAGTACAGGAGGTCCCGGTCCTCGATCCGCCGGGGCCAGGACGCCTCGCCCTTGATGATCGCCTCGATCCCGTACACATGGCGCACGATCTTCACGTATCCGCAGAAGGAGACGGCGTGGGCGGGGGTGAGGCAGCCGTAGGCGATGACCTTGAGGGTCTCCTCGTCGAGCGCCGGGCCGAAGGAGTGCAGGGCGTCGGAGAGCATGTGCCACGAGCGGGGCGTCGAGAAGGGCTGCTCGGTCTTCGGCGGCTTGGACCACAGGTGGTCGGGCCGGTCGGTGAGGTGGTCGAGGACCCAGGGGTGGATCCCGTTGCTGTGCGCCCAGATCAGCCAGTCCTCGGACGAGGCCTGGAGGTGGACATGCGTGAGGCGGTTGACCAGGGCCGAGGCGATGGGGCGGGCGAGTGCGTTGTCCGTGGAGCGGTTGCCCGCGCCGATGACGATGGAGCCCTCCGGCAGCTCGTAGTTGCCGATGCGGCGGTCGAGGATCAGCGAGTAGAAGGCCTTCTGGACGTCCGGTGTCGCCGCGTTGAGCTCGTCGAGGAAGAGGCAGTACGGCTCGTCGCGGGCGATGGCCTCGGGCGGGCAGAACACCGAGCGCCCATCACGGATCTGCGGCACCCCGATCAGGTCCTCCGGGGCGAGCTGCGTCCCGAGGAGGCTCACACACTCCAGGCCGAGCGAGTCCGCGAACGCCCGTACCAGCGAGGACTTCCCGATGCCGGGCGCACCCCACAGGAACACGGGCCGCACCGTGGCGAGGCCGAGCAGCAGCTCGGGGACGCGGGCGGGAGTGACGGCTACGGCGGACTGCAAACGGGGGCTCCTTGCGGACAGCGGACAGCGGAAAGCGGAAAGGTGAGGGAAGGGCGCCCGGACACGGCGCTGCCGCCGCGCACCCACGGGCTGGTCCGGTACGGACAGTGTGGGCGGGTGCGCGGCCGGGCGCAGCTCATTTTCCGCTCGGCGCTCAGGCCCCCGGTGCCGGTGCGGTGGCCCCGCGCACCTTCCGCGCCGACATCCACGCGTACACGAGCACGCCCGCGAAGAGGAACAGCACGCCCTGGTAGACGGGTTGGTAGCCGGCCCCCGCCACCAGCCACATCGCGAAGGCGAAGGCGGCCACCGCGACCACCGAGTCGGTCACGAGGCGGCCGCGGTTGACGAGGTCGCCCCGGCCGCAGAGCAGGTGGAAGATCTGGGCGGCGGCGGCCAGCAGATAGGGCACGGTCGCCATGAAGGTGGTCACGGTGACCAGGAGCGTGAAGACGCCGTCCGCTCCCGCCGCGTACTGATAGATCGTCAGGAGCGAGGCCAGGACGACCGTGATCCCGACGCCGACAGTCGGGACGCCGCGCTCCTTGTGCGTGAAGATCTGCGGGAACAGGCCGTCCTTCGCCGCGGCGTAGGGAGCCTGGGCGCTGAGCAGGGTCCAGCCGTTGAGCGCGCCGAGGATGGAGATCACCGCGGCCCAGGCGACGAGGGTGCCGCCCCAGGTCCCGCCGAACATCACGTCGACCGCGTCCGAGAACGGTGCCGTGGAGCCCACCACCTGTTCGTGCGGCAGCATCCCGAACACGGCGAGCGTGCCGAGCAGATAGACGACGGCGGCGCACAGGACGCCGAGGATCGTGGCAAGGCCGACGTTGCGCCGTGGGTTGCGCACCTCGCCCGCGCTCATCGCGGCGGACTCGACGCCGAGATACGAGAAGAGCAGGATCGCCGCGGCCGCCGAGATCGCCCCGAGCGGGCTCTCGCCGTCGGTGAGGAACGGTCCGAGGTTGGCGGAGTCGAAGAAGAAGAGCCCGCCGATCGCGACGAGCAGCAGCGGCACGAACTTCAGGACGGTGGCGACGAGTTGGACCGCGCCCACATAGCGCGTGCCGGCGAAGTTGGCGAAGCCCGGCAGCCACTGCACGACGAGCGCCGCCAGACACATGGACCACTTGTGCTCGACGATGCCGGGGAACAGCACCCCGAGATAGCCGACCGCGATCACGGCGAGCGCGGCGTTGGAGACCCAGGCGGTGATCCAGTACGACCAGGCCGCCAGGAATCCGGCGAAGTCACCGAAGGCTTCGCGGGCGTAGACGTACGGGCCGCCGGTGCGCGGATCGCGCTGCGCGAGCCGGCCGAATACCAGCGCGAGGGCCAGCGCGCCGAGCGTGAGCACGGCGAAGGCGACCAGGGCGATGGTGCCGTAGGGGGCCACCGAACTGGGCAGCAGGAAGATGCCGCCGCCGACGATGTTGCCCATCACCAGGCAGGTGGCGATGGGCAGTCCGAAGCGCCGGGCGTGCTTGCTGAGCTCGTCGGGTTCGTCCGTCGGCGGGGGTGCGGGGGTGGGGTGCTCCATGCGGACACGCTGCACCACTTCAAGCAGTTTTGTCCGGTACGGCGCGATCGATGGCCGCAACATCACCGGGCGGCCGCATCGGCGCCGCGAACTCCGCGGGGTCCGGCTCGGGGACCGGCACCTGCGGGCCGTCCGCCTCGCGCAGCCAGCGGCGCAGCACGCGGTGGACGTGCTCGGCGCCGACCAGTTCGCACCCCTGGGCCACCGGCGCGGACAGAGCGCGAGGGGAGAGCAGGAACGCGTGGCTCTGCTCGCCGCCGAGCCCGCCGTGCGAGCCGATCTGCTCCTCGAAGGCGAGCACTTCGCCCTCTTCGACGGCCGAGTTGACCATGATGTCGGCGGTGTGCGGGAAGGAGTCCGTGCGGCGTACGGCGGCCAGGGCGCCCGGGCCGAAATCCTGCAGCGGGCCCAAGTCCTGTTCGCCGTCAGCCAGTTCGTCCAGGTACACCTCGGCCCCGCGCGCGCCGAGGATCACGCCGCCGCCGCGCTCGGACCGTACGAGAAGGAAGCCGACACCGGGGTGGTTGGCGAGCGTGGGCAGCAGCGCCGGATGCCGGGCGTCGATCTGCTCCCGGGTCATGCGCTCGGGCACGTCCGGGAACGAGACCAGGCCGAGGTTCCCCGAGGCGAGCACGATGGGGTCCTTGCCGGCGGGCGGGCGGTGCTCGTTCTCGCCCTCCTCCACCGGCCGGTGCATCGCGGCCCGCACCGCGGAACGGGCCTCGGCCCCGCTGTGGGTGCGGCGCGCCTTGCGCGGCACGGGCAGCCCGCAGCCGGCGCGCACCAGGTCGGCGAGGGTGAGTCCGTAGCGGCGCCGGAAGGTCTCCCCCGGGCTCTGGCCGTGGTCGGAGAGCAGCACGATGCGGTACGGGCGCGGCGCGTGCTCGGCGACCTTCGCGATCAGCGCGATCGAGCGGTCGAGCCGCTCGAGCACCAGGGCGGCGTCCCTGCTGCCGGGCCCGGAGTGATGGGCCACTTCGTCGTACGCGACCAGATCCGCGTAGACGGCGGTACGGCCGACCAGCATGTCCCCTATCACCGCGGCGACCACGACATCGCGTTCGACCACGGTCGCGAAGGCGCGGATGAACGGGTAGAGCCCGCCGCGCTTGACCCGCGGCCGGGTCTTCCTGAGCCGCCCGCGCGTGGACTGCCCCATCTCCCGGCCGACTTCGGCCACGAAGGACATCGCGGTACGCACGGCGTTGGCGGGGTCCGAGAAATACGCGAAGTACCCGGCGCGCGAACGGTTCTCCTTGCCGCGCCGTGCCGCGATCGACAGGACGAGCGCCACCTGGTCGGCGCCCCCGCTGAACAGGTTGCCGCGGCTCGCCCCGTCCACGGTGAGCAGTCCGCCGTCGCCGGTGCGCTCGATGGCGCGGCGCTGGAGTTCGACGGCGCTCGCGGGACGGTTGCAGACCATGACCTCGCCGGTGTCCTTCTCGTACCAGCGGAAGGCGGGGATGTCGTGGTTGTCGCCGTGCAGGATGCCGAGCTGGCTCGCGCCGGTCTGGCTGGACCAGTCGGTGCGCCATGGGGTGAGGTCGTGGGTGGTCTTCAGCCAGGACGCGACGGTGGGCATATGGCCGTCGTCGACCGCCCGTCGCAGCACGTCGTGGCCGACGCCGTCGAGCTGCACGAAGACCGTGCCGGGCATGCGCGGTCCGCGGGCGGCGGCCTGTTTGCGGCGTCGGCGGTCCGCGAGCCGGTAGAGCCTGCGGCGGTACGCGTCGTCGTCGCGTACGGCGAGTGCGGCGGCGGTCGCGGAGGCGACGGCGGACATCACCGCGGCGACGACCACGGCGGTCTCGGGGGCGGCCTCTCCTCTGTCGTCGGGAATGAGGCTGAGGGCGAGCAGGAGGAGCGAGCCGTTGAGGAAGAAGACGAGCAGGCCGAGCACGAGCGCGGGGACGAGAAGCAGTGCCCGCACGACGAAGGGCCACACCAAGGCGCTGAGCACACCGAAGACGGCCGCCGCGATACCGGCGGTGATGCCGATCCGGGTGGCGCTGTCACCCGAGTCCGCCTGGAGGCGGAAGTCGGGCAGGAGGCCGGCGAGGATCAGCATCGTGAGCGTGCTCGCCGCCCAGACGGCGACCATCCGCCACAGCGCACCACCGGTTCGCCGCCATCGTCCCTCGGCCACGTCCACCTCGTCCTTCCGGGCGCCCTGCGGCCCGGCCCCCAGGGTTTCATACGGGCGGGGGTGGTTTGTGGCGGTGCGGGTCCGTTGTCCGGGGCGAGCGTCCGACGGCAGGTCAGCAGCCGTTGTAGCCCGCGGTCGGCATCGAGAGGCGGCGGTGGACCCGGGCCTTCATCTCCGCGTCGTACGCGGGCTCGGGAGCGCTCACCGTCTCCAGGGGCACGCCCCGGCGGGCGCATTCGGCGGCGAACTCCCGTACCGAGAGCAGCGCGCGCTCGAGGACCCGCCCGCTCGGCGCGAGGAAGGCGTCCACCTCGCCCGTGTCGACATCGCGCCACAGGGCCGCGTGGTCGGGGCGCAGGCCGTGCAGGAGGAGCTCCCGTGTGACGACATGGCCGTGGTCCGCCGCCCATTTCGCGCACATCGCCTGCTGGCCGCGGCTGTCCACCAGGAACGGTTCGCGGTCCAGTTCCTCCAGCGGAACCAGGCTGGCGATGGCCGCGATCCGCAGCTGTGCCATCGGCCGTCCCCCTGAGGCGAGTGGTCTCCCGCGTTTCCGCGCCGACCCTACTGCGCACCGTATGGTCGTAGGAGGTACATGAGGCGAACAGACGCAGAACAGGCCAGCGGAAGGAACAGCTCGGTGCCGGTGGAAATCACCTGGTGGGGGCATGCCACCTGCACGGTCGAGGACTCGGGGACCCGGGTGCTCACGGATCCGCTGTTCGCCCGCAGACTGGCGCATCTGCGACGCCGCCGCGGTGACGTACCGCCGCCGCGGGCCACCGAGGCGGACGCCGCGCTCGTCTCGCATCTGCACGCCGACCATCTGCATGTGCCCTCGCTGGCGGGCCTTGCGGACGGTACGCGGGTGGTGCTGCCGCGCGGTGCGCGCGCCGCGGTGCCCGGGCTGCGCAGGCTGCGGCATCTGCGGTTCGTCGAGGTCGTGCCGGGTGACGAGGTGCGGATCGGCGAGCTGACCGTGCGGGTCGTGCCCGCACGGCACGACGGACGCCGGCTGCCGGTCGGGCCGCATCGCTCGCCCGCGCTCGGGTTCGTGGTCGAGGGAGCGGCACGGACCTATTTCGCCGGGGACACCGGGCTGTTCGACGAGATGGCCGATGTGGTCGGTGCCGTCGATGTGGCGCTGCTTCCGGTGGGCGGCTGGGGTCCGTTCCTCGGGCACGGCCATCTGGACGCCGGCCGGGCCGCCGAGGCGCTCGCCCGACTCGCGCCGCGCAGCGCCGTGCCGGTGCACTTCGGCACGTACTGGCCGATCGGTATGGACGCCGTGCGGCCGCATGAATTCCACGCCCCCGGCGAGGAGTTCGTACGGCAGGCCGCACTCCAGGCGCCGGACGTGGCCGTGCACCTCCTGGCCCAGGGCGAGGGCGTGCGGCCGGAGGTCGCCAAGTGAGCCTGCTCGCGATCGCCGAGGCCGTGACGTCGGACTCGACCCCGGGGGCCGTCGGATATCCGTCGCTGTTCCTGCTCGTGGTGCTCGGCGCGCTGGTGCCCGTGGTGCCGACGGGCGCCCTGGTCAGCTCGGCCGCCGCGCTCGCGTTTCATCAGTCGGCGCCGCAGTCGCAGCTGTACGTGTTCGCGGTCGCCGCGCTCGCCGCGTTCATCGGGGACACGATCCTGTACTGGCTCGGTGCGCGCGGGATGCGGTCGAAGAACGGTTCGCGCTGGCTGAAGGCGATCCGCGACCGCGCCCCGCAGGAGCGTCTGGAGCAGGCGCAGAGCAAGCTGCACGAGCACAACGTGAGCGTCCTCGTCCTGTCGCGGCTCGTACCCGCGGGACGTATCCCCGTCATGCTCGCGTGCCTGCTCGCCAAGTGGCCGCTGCGGAGGTTCGCCCGGGGCAATCTGCCCGCGTGCCTCGCCTGGGCGGTGACGTACCAACTCATCGGGATCCTGGGCGGATCGCTGTTCCCCGAGCCGTGGGAGGGCGTGGCCGCCGCGATCGGCCTGACCCTCCTGATCAGCGCGGCACCCATGCTGTGGCGGCGGGTGCGGGCGCGGCTCAGCCCGGGCTGAGCCCGTCCGCCGTACGTCCGTCCGCCGTGGGTTCGATGACCATGGACGCCCCGACCGCCAGGTCCCACAGGTCCGCGCGGGCCCGGCCCGCCGCGCGCCAGGCCGCACGGACGCGGTGCAGGGGTTCGAGGACCGGTTCGGCCGACAGCAGGAAGGTCGCCCAGTGCATGGGCGCCATCCGCCGTGCGCCCAGGTCGTCCATCGCGCGGACCGCCTCTTCGGGGTCGCAGTGCACATCGCGCAGCCACCAGCGGGGCTCGTACGCGCCGATGGGCAGCAGGGCGAGGTCGATGTCTCGGTGGCGGGCGCCGATCTGCTCGAACCAGTGCCCGTAGCCCGTGTCGCCGGCGAAGTAGACCTTCTGGCCGCGGGGGTCGGTGAGCACCCAGCCGCCCCACAGCGTGCGGCAGGTGTCGGTGAGGCCGCGCTTGGACCAGTGGTGCGCTGGCACGAAGTCGAAGCGCACTCCCCGCAGTTCGGCCGCCTCCCACCAGTCGAGTTCGGTGACGCGTACGAAGCGCCGGCGGCGGAACCAGCGTCCGAGACCGGCCGGTACGAACACCGGTGTCTCACGCGGCAGCCGTTTGAGGGTGGGCGCGTCGAGGTGGTCGTAGTGGTTGTGGCTGATGACCACGGCGTCGATGGGCCCCAGTGCGTTCCAGGCGACCCCGGCGGGGGTGACCCGGGCCGGGGTGCCGAGGATCTTGCGGGACCACACGGGGTCGGTGAGCACCGTCAGACCGCCGATCCGCAGCACCCAGCTGGCGTGTCCGACCCAGGTGACGGCCACGGTGTCGGCGTCCGTCCGTGGTAGCGGGCCCGGTGCGAACGGCAGTTGGGGGATCTCCTCGAGACAGGAGCGGTCCGGCCGTACGGCGCCTTCGCGGGCGAACCGGGCCAGCGCCTTCACTCCGGGCAGGGGCGCGGTCAGGCGGTCGGCGAAGGAGCGGGGCCAGGTACGGCGTTCGGCGAGCTGCCGCAGGGAGGTCGTCGAGGGGGCGACGTCCGGCGTCGGCGTGAGGGACTGCTGTGTCTCCTGGGTCATCGAGGCGGCTCCGTTCTCCGGGCATCGGCACGCAGATCGTCGAGAGCGCCGGCCAGAGCCGTGAGCGCCCGTTCCACATGCGGGAGTTCCAGGGGGTCGGGTGCGGTGAGGGCGGCAAGGCGCTGCCCGGTGTCCGTGCCGAGCAGCGGCGCCACCGAGATACGGGCACGCAGCGCACCGAGGCCGTCGCCGAAGCGGTGGCCGCCTGGCACGGGCATGCCGAACCGCTCGGTGAGATGGTCCTCGAGCTCCATCGCGTCGGTGACGCCGCGCTGCGCGAGCGCGCCGCCCAGGGGGGCGAAGTCGACATAGAGATGCCGTCCGGCCACGGGCGCCCGGCCGAGCGCGCCCGCGGCGAGGACGGAGCGGTGCACGGCCTCGGCGACCTTGGCGTGCAGCCGTACGGCGGCGGTCAGGCGGTCGGTCACCTCGGCCGGTTCACCCAGTGCGTAGGCGGCGGCCGCGGCGACGGGCGCCGCCACGGACGAGCCGAGCACGGTCAGGACGTCGAGGGCGCGGGCTCTGAGCGCCGCGCCTTCGTCGGTGGCGGGGAAGCGCGCGATGGCGGCCGGCCAGTCGGGCGGAAGGAAGGCGCCCGCGAGATCGGCCAGGACGGTGACGTGCCGCGGAGCCATCTCGGCCGGTCCGATGAGGACCGTCTCCTCGGGGTGGTGCAGGGTGTCGCGCCAGGTCTCGTCGGAGACGATGTGCAGTCCTTCGCGCAGCGCCGCCTCGACGGTTTCGTGCAGCACCTCCGGCGGGGGCACGGTTGCGGTGGGGTCGTCGGCGACGGAGAGCACGAGGAGCCGCGGATCACCCCCTTCGGCGCGCACTCTTCGTACGGTCTCCAGGAGTGCGTACGGATCGGGCACTCCCCCGCACTCGGGCGGTGTGGGCACATGGAAGGCCTGCCGGCCCAGAAGGCGGACCTGCGGCGCCCACCAGGCCGTGCACGGCCGGGGCAGCAGGACATCGCCGCCCGTCGCGGCGATCAGCGCGCACAGCAGCGGTGCGGCGCCGGCGGACGCGGCGAGCTGGCTCCGTTCGGCGGGCATGCCGCGCCGGCGCAGGTAGCCGGCTGCCGCGTCGAGGAGCGTGGGGCTGCCGCCGACGGGCTCGCTGTGGGCGCGCCCGGCGGACGCGGCGAGGACCGCGGCGAGTTCGGGCAGCACCGGCAGTCCGGGGCCGGGGGCGAGTGGCCCGTAGCGGACCGGACCGTGGCCTTCGGGGAGCGTCCGCGGCATGCCTGCCTCCGTGTTCTGGCGCCGACTGGGGTGCGGGGGGACGTGCCGCCGCGCGTATCCCTGCCCCGCCGCGGGGCTCGGGAGGCGGGGGGGAGCCGGTGAACAGGGCCTGGCCGGGGCACCGGCTCCCACCTGCGGTCAGCTCTCCGTGTCGCTCGGACGGCGGCGGATGACGTAGTACGTGGCGCCGAGCGCGCCGAGCACCAGGACCGCGCCCGTGAGCATCGTCTGTGCGGAGTCGGTGAAGCTGCCGCCGATGCCGCCGTGTACGCCGTAGTGGATGGGGGCGCCCCGGTCGACGTGGAAGCTCGCGTACCACTGGGCGCCGCCGGGGCAGGTGCCGTCGACGCCCCACTGGGAGGAGTTCCCGACGGAGTTGGGGCCGCCGGAGGAGAAGTTGGCGTTGGCGGCGATCCGGGCGGTGCCGTTGTAGGCGGGGCCGACGCCGGGGATCGCGGCGTTCTCCACCTTGTGGAGCCGGACGGAGCCGCCCGAGAACGCCTGGGAGTTCGCCGTGATGGACTCCGGGTACCAGCCGCGGTCGGCGTACGGGCAGGAGACGGAGATCGTCACCATCCCGCCAGGGGCGACGGTGCGCGGGCTGACTTCGGCGGCGGTGTCGGCCGCGTACGCGCCGGGTGCGGCGCCGGCCACCGCGGCCGTGGCGAGCGCGGCGGCTGCGAACACTCGGGCGATACGCATGGGTGCGGGCTCCTTCGACGCCTCAGGCATCGGCACGCACTTCGTGCCGCGCACCCATGGAAACCTGACCCCTCGTCACCCGCCCCGCCGACGGGCCATTCGCGCGACAGCTGGGGCCGGTTGGGTGAGGGCCAGGGGTGTTGCGGTCAGGTCGCCAGCGTCGACAGTTCCTTCTCCAGGCCCCGGCCCCGGCGGCGTACGACCTCCGCCGCGACGTCCGCGAGCTTCTCGTTGGAGTGCTGGGAGATGCGGCGCAGGATCGCGAAGGCGTCGTCGGCGCCGCAGCCGAGGACGTGCATCACGATTCCGCTGGCCTGGTCGACCACGGGGCGGGTGCGCAGCGCGGTGCCCAGCTGGTCGATCTCGGCGAGGGCCGCGCGGTAGCGCTCGTCGCGGACGAGGCAGGTCGACGCCAGTTCGCCGAGCGCCCGGGCCGGGCCGCAGGCGGCGGGGGTGAGGGTGCCGCTGCGGAAGCTGTAGAGGCTGAGCACCACGGTCAGGCCGGCCCGCGGGAACGGCAGGGTGACGGCGGCGCGCACCCCGGAGTCCAGGGCGCGGGCGCGGAACTCGGGCCAGCGCTGCTCGTGCAGGAGATCGTCCGCGCCGACAGGCTCCCCGGTGGCGATCGCTTCCGGGATGGGACCCGCGCCGGAGCGCAGCTGGGCCGTGACGACGGAGGCGAGGTCGGGGTGGGTGACCGCGACGGGTCCCGCGCGCCCGGCACGGACTGAGTCCGCGCCCGGTTCGGTCACGGTGGCGTCGGCTCCGCAGCAGTCGGCCGTGCAGCGCACGGCCTGTTCGGCGAGCTCGGAGAGATGGCGTCCGGGCAGGACGGTGGAGGGGCTGCACCACGCCGGTTCCGGCATCGGAGGTTCCTCCTCTCTTTGTGCGGGTGCCCTCGGGGGTCCCGCACAAACGCCGGCCCGGGCGGCGGAATCTTCCGCGGGTCACCCCGGCACCCTGCGCGAACAGGCACGCAGCCGCTAACTTTCGCTCCATGGGGCAAGCGGATGAGTTCGGTGACGATCTCGCGGATTTCCTGCGCCGCGTAGGGGAGTTGAGAGCGGCACGGACGATTCCGGAGGGTGATCTGCGCTCCGTCCTCGACACGGCCCTGTTCGAACTCGATCATGTGGCCGAGCAGCTGTGGCCCCGCTTCGAGCAACTCGCCGCGGCGGGCGGCCAGTTCGCGGCCCGCCAGGAGGAGCAGCTGCTGCGCGCCGTGTTCCAGCGGCTGCCGCTTCCGGTCGTCCTGATGGACCGCGACACCGTCGTACGGCGGATGAACTTCGCCGCGTCCGGCCTCACGGGCGTACGCGCCGGGTACGCCACGGGCCGCCCGTTCGCCGGAATGTTCGCGCACGCCGACCGTGCGGCGCTGCGTTCGCAGACGGCGGCGGTGGCGCGCGGCGAGGGCGACCGCAGTCTGACCCTGCATCTTCAGCAGCGCCCCACGGACGGCATTAGGGCGACACTGACCGCCCTGCGCCCGGGCGCCGAACCCCACCCGGTGGTCCTGGTGGTCCTGCAGACCGGCACGTCCCGGCGACTGCCGCGGCCGGAGCGCCATGAGCGGCCGTACGGCCCGGAGCCCGATCTCGTGGAGGCGACCCGCAACGCGGCGCTGCTCGACCTGCTCGACACGATGACCACCGAGCTGCTCTCGGCACCCGCCGGGGATCGCGCGGCGCTGCTGCGCCGGGCGGCGTCGGTGCTGCACGGCCGTTTCGCGGACTGGGTGGTCGCCGATCTGGGCGCGCGGCAGCCCGTACGGACGCAGGTGCTCGGACCGCAGCAGGAGAGCGACGCGGTCGACGCCGTCGCGCGCCAGGATCCCGCCACGTGCCCTCTCGTGGTGGAGGCGGCACGCGGCGGTTCCACGGCGCTTCAGGTGCGCCCGGAGGATCCGGACGCGTTCGGGCGTGACGCGGGCGACGTCCCGGTCCTTGTACGCGCCGATGTGTCCTCGCTGCTGTGCGTCCCCCTCGCCGGCCCGGAGGGGGGTCCGGTCGAGGGGGTGGTCACGCTGTTCCGCTGCGGGGCGCGGCTCGCGTTCTCGCTGGCGGAGGCACAGGCCGTGGATGTGATGTCACGGCATATGGCGCTGGCCCTGCGCAAGGCGCGGTGACTCACGCCGCTTTGGGCAGCTCCTCCTCGCTCGCGCTCTCGTCGTGCATGACCTCGGCGCGCATCGACGCGCAGCAGCGGCTGATCAGCCGGGACACGTGCATCTGCGAGATGCCCAGCTGTTCGGCGATCCGGCTCTGTGTCATATCGCCGAAGAAGCGCATGTACAGGATGGCGCGTTCGCGTTCCGGCAGGGCGCGCAGCTGCGGCTTGATCGCTTCGCGGTCGACGACGATGTCGATCGCCGGGTCGGGTGCGCCGAGCGCGTCCCGCAGCGCGTAGCCGTCGTCGCTGCCGGGCAGTTCGGCGTCCAGGGACAGGGCGGTGAAGCTGTCGAGTGCCTCGAGACCGGTCTTGGCCTCTTCCACGCTCATGCCCGCGCGGTCCGCGATCTCCTCGAGCGTCGGCGCGCGGCCCGGGATGGTCTGCGCGAGGTCCTGGGACGCGAACCGTACGCGGTTGCGCAGGTCCTGGACGCGGCGCGGCACGTGGAGGGTCCACATGTGGTCGCGGAAATGGCGTTTGATCTCGCCGGTCACGGTCGGCACGGCATAGCTCTCGAAGGCGTGGCTGCGGTCGGGGTCGTAGCGGTCGACGGCCTTGACGAGGCCGAGGGCCGCGACCTGACGCAGGTCCTCATAGGACTCCCCGCGGCCGCGGAAGCGGCCGGCGAGGCGATCGGCCATGGGCAGCCAGGCGCAGACCAGTTCCTGGCGCAGTGCGTCCTTCTGAGGCCCGTCCGGCAGCGCGGCCAGCCTGCGGAAGGCGGCGGCCGTATCGGGGGCGTCGTCGTGCGGATGGCGTTTGACTCCAGTGGAGGTACGCATGGGGGCTGCAACTCCCAAAAAGGGTGCTCGCTGTTGGCGACGGACACCGGGGAGTGAGAAGCGCGGCCGGAACGGATACAGGCGAAGGCCCATCCGGACGGGCGCGACTGCTCCCGCGGATGTGCCTCCGATCCGAAGCACGAGTTGCGCCTGCCCGGGCTTCGGCATCTCAAACGCCTTCAACGCCGGGCCAGTTGAACCGGGGGCCGACTTCGGGCCACGGTTTGCTCGGCGAACAGCGGATCCGCCCCGCCATGCGGTGTTTGCCCGGCCTTGACGGGGAGACCCGGTCGGCGACATCCCGTCGGGGAAGGGCCCGATCATGGCACTGTTCGCTGTGTTGACACCCCTGGTCATGCTGGGTGTGGTTCTCGCGCTCGGCCGTTACGAGGAACTCCTGCTGCCATCCGCCGACGAGCCCGAAGAGGGCGTGATCCGCCGGGAGTCGCCCACGCTGTGACATCCGCCGCAGGCATGCCCGGGCTCGATGCGGGTACTGCGACCGGGGTCACCCGTCTCCCCCGTAGCGGGGGAATCGCAGGAAAGGGCCCGCCATGGCCGACATCGTGAGGGACGTGATGACTCCGGGTGTCGTGGCGGTCCGCCCTGATGCCTCGCTGGTCGAGGCGGCGCAGTTGATGCGCGCCCAGGACATCGGCGGTGTGCTCGTGGCCGCCGAGGGCACGGTGCTCGGTGTGCTGACCGATCGCGACATCACGCTGCGCGCCGTGGCCGACGGGGCGGATCCGCTGACCGTGAGCGCCCAGGCCGTGTGCACTCCGCATCCGGTCGCGGTCTCGCCCGACGATTCGGTGACGTCGGCTGTCGCGCTCATGCGCGAGTACGCGGTGCGCCGGCTGCCGGTCATCGAGGACGGCCGACCCGTGGGGATGGTCAGCCTGGGCGATCTCGCCGTCGCGCTCGACCCGACCTCGACGCTGGCGCAGATCAGCGGCACGGAACCGGACAGCTGGCCGGGCTGAGGCCGGGGATTGCTTCCCGGCCGACGGCGGGGACCAGCAGACACGCGGGAGGGCCGGGCGCGGCAGCCTCAGCGGACCCGCTCCACCCGCCGCTCGTCCCAGACCGGCTCGGTCGACTCGCGGACCTTGCCGTCCGACCCGAACACCAGATAGCGGTCGAAGGACTTCGCGAACCAGCGGTCGTGGGTGACCGCGAGCACCGTGCCCTGGAAGGACTCGAGGCCCTCCTGGAGCGCCTCCGCGCTCTCCAGGTCCAGGTTGTCCGTCGGCTCGTCCAGCAGCAGGGCCGTACAGCCCTGGAGTTCGAGCAGCAGGATCTGGAAGCGGGCCTGCTGGCCGCCGGAGAGACGGTCGAAGGCCTGCTCGGCCTGGGCGGTCAGCTCGTAGCGGCGGAGCATCGAGCTGGCCGCGCCGCGGTCCTTGGCGTGCTCGCGCCACAGGATGTCGAGCAGGGTGCGGCCGAACAGTTCCGGATGCGCGTGGGTCTGCGCGAAGTGCCCGGGCACGACGCGCGCGCCGAGCTTCCAGTCGCCGGTGTGCCGCACCTCGTCGCCGGCGAGCAGCCGCAGGAAGTGCGATTTGCCGGAGCCGTTGGAGCCGAGGACGGCGACCCGCTCGCCGAAGAAGATCTCCAGGTCGAAGGGTTTCATCAGACCGGTGAGCTCGAGGTTCTTGCAGGTCACCGCCCGTACGCCGGTGCGCCCGCCGTGCAGGCGCATGGTGATGTCCTGGTCGCGCGGCGGCTCGGGCGGAGGTCCAGCCTCCTCGAACTTGCGGAGCCTGGTCTGGGCGGCGCTGTAGCGCGAGGCCATGGCCGGGCTGTTCTCCGCGGCCTGGCGCAGGTTGAGGACCAGCTTCTTCAGCTGGGCGTGCTTCTCGTCCCAGCGGCGGCGCAGCTCGTCGAAGCGCGCGAAGCGTTCCTTGCGGGCCTCGTGGAAGGTGCCGAAACCGCCGCCGTGCACCCAGGCGTCCGCCCCGGCAGGACCCGGCTCGACACTGATGATCTTCTGGGCGGCGCGGGCCAGGAGCTCACGGTCGTGCGAGACGAACAGGACGGTCTTGCGGGTCTCCTTCAGACGCTCCTCGAGCCAGCGCTTACCGGGTACGTCGAGGTAGTTGTCCGGCTCGTCGAGGAGCAGCACCTCCTCGGTGCCGCGAAGCAGCGACTCCAGGACGAGGCGCTTCTGCTCGCCGCCGCTGAGCGTGGAGACCTCGCGGAACTGGGCCCGCTCGTACGGCACGCCGAGCGCCGACATGGTGCACATGTCCCAGAGCGTCTCGGCCTCGTAGCCGCGGGCCTCGGCCCAGTCGGAGAGCGCCTGGGCGTACTGCAGCTGGGCGGCCTCGTCGTCGACCGTCATGATCAGGTGTTCGGCGGCGTCCACGGCCTCGGCCGCTTCCCGGATACGGGGAGTGGCGACGGAGACGAGCAGGTCACGGACCGTGGTGTCATCGCGTACGGAGCCGATGAACTGCGGCATCACGCCGAGCCCGCCGCTGACCGTGACACTGCCGCCGTGCGGCTGCAGCTCGCCGGAGAGCAGCCGGAGCAGGGTGGTCTTGCCGGCCCCGTTCGGCCCCACGAGGGCGACGACGGCGCCTTCGCCCACCCTGAACGACACATCACCGAGCAGCGCCCGTCCGTCGGGCAGGTAGTACTCGAGGTGCGCTGCTTCCAGATGTCCCATGGGGCGGATTCTGCGGGTCGGCCCCGGCCCGGGGCAAACCGGTTTCCCTGCCCGCCCGCTCCGAAACTGAGGGCTTCACCCCAGCCCCGGTCAGATGTGACCTTGCGGGTTCCGGGTACCCGGGGACCATGGGTAAACGTGATGCCTTCCCTCTCCCGCGCATCGACGTGTTCGCGGATCCGCACGTGAAAGGGCCGGTGGCGGTCGTGTCCGCCGGGCGGTCCCGGCTTGTCGCGCTCGACCTGAAGGTCTTCGACGGCGTGGCCAGGCGGCACTGGCCGGGCGCCGATCCGCTGCTGCCCTGGCTGAGCCGGAGCGCCAACCACGGCGTGCTCTGGTTCGCCTCGGCCGCCGCCCTGACCCTGACCCGCTCGCCCCGGGCGCGCCGGGCCGCCGCCCGCGGGCTCGCCTCGCTCGCGCTGGCCTCGGGCACCGTGAACACCTTCGGCAAGCGCGCGGTCCGCCGGGCGCGCCCGCTGCGGGACGACGTGCCGCTGATCCGCCAGCTCAAGCATCAGCCGATCACGACCTCGTTCCCCTCCGGCCACTCCGCCTCCGCGGCCGCCTTCGCGACGGGCGTGGCCCTGGAGTCGCGCCGCTGGGGCGCGGTCGTCGCCCCGGTCGCCGGAGCCGTCGCGCTCTCGCGCGTCTACACCGGCGTGCACTATCCGGCCGATGTGCTCGCGGGCGCGGCGCTCGGCGTGGGCGCCGCTTTCGCCGTACGGGGCCTCGTGCCCACCCGCGACCAGCGCCGCTCCCCCGGCCGGCCGCATGCCGAGGCACCGGTGCTGCCGGACGGCGAGGGGCTGGTGATGGTGGTCAACTCCGGCGCCAAGACGGCCGACCGGGCACGGGCACTGCTGACCGCACTGCCCGGCACCGAACTCGTGGAATGCGAACCGGAGCTGTTCGTCGACGAGTTGGAGAAGGCGGCGAAGCGGGCGCGGGTGCTCGGCGTATGCGGCGGCGACGGCTCCGTGAACACGGCCGCCGAGGTCGCCCTGCGCCACGGGCTGCCGCTCGCGGTCCCGCCCGCCGGGACGCTCACCCATTTCGCGTGCGACCCCCGCGGGGGGGGCGGACGCGACCTCGCCCGCGCCCTGACCCGCGGCGAGGCGGTCGCGGTGGACGTGGGCCGCTTCCGGGTCGGGGACACCACGGGCCTGTTTCTCAACACGTTCAGCATCGGCGTCTATCCGGAGCTGGTACGCCACCGGGACCGCTGGTCACGACGGATCGGCGGCTGGCCGGCCGGCGTGCTCGCCGCCGGTGACGTCCTGGGGTCCGAGCGGCCCCTCGAGGTCGAAATGGGCGGCAAGCGGCGGGCGTTGTGGCTCCTGTTCGCCGGCAACGGGACGTATCACCGCATGGGCCTGGCCCCCGCGCGCCGCCATGACCTGGCCGACGGCCTGCTCGATGTGCGCGTGGCGCACGGCGGCCGCAGGCCGGGCCTGCGGCTGCTCGCGGCCGCGTTCGCGGGACCGCTGAGCCGCTCCCCCGCGCATGCGGCGGTCCGGGTGCGCAGGCTGCGGGTCATGAAGCTCGCGCCCGGCACTCCGCTCGCGTACGACGGTGAAGTGGTCTCCGCCGGAGGCGAGTTGCAGCTCGACAAGCTCCCGGAGGCGCTGACGGTGTACCGGCCGGAGCCCTTCTGAGCCCCTTCCGCCACCTCGCAAGGCGTCTCGTATAACAAGACGGGTATCTCATTATTCGGCACAAGCGCATACGGTCTTCCACAACGCCCCGGGCGAAGGCGCCCGGGGCTTTGCCGGAAGGGGGACCGGTCATGGCCGGAGAGGCCGCCGTCTACACGCATGGGCACCACGAGACCCTACTGCGCTCGCGCACCTGGCGGACCGCCGCCAACTCGGCCGCGTACCTGCTCCCCGAGATCAAGCCCGACCAGCGGATCCTGGACGTCGGATGCGGTCCTGGCACCATCACCGCCGACCTGGCGGCGCTGGTCCCGCAGGGCCGTGTGACGGGCGTCGAGCTGGCGGCCGGCGTGCTCGACCAGGCGCGGGCGGTGGCGGCCGAACGCGGCCTGGCCAACACGGAGTTCGAGACCGCAGACGTGCACCGGCTGCGGTACGCCGACGACAGCTTCGACGTCGTGCACGCCCATCAGGTGCTCCAGCATGTGGGCGACCCGGTACAGGCGCTGCGCGAGATGCGCCGCGTGACCCGGCCCGGCGGGATCGTCGCGGTCCGGGATTCGGACTACGCGGCCATGACCTGGTATCCGCAGTCGCAAGTCCTGGACGACTGGCTGGCCCTGTACCGGCGGGTCGCGCGGGCGAACGGCGGAGAGCCCGACGCCGGCCGCCGCCTCAAGTCCTGGGCGCTGCGGGCCGGTTGTACGGACCTGACCGCGACCTCCGCCACCTGGACGTACTCCACACCTGAGGAGCGCGCCTGGTGGAGCGGCCTGTGGGCGGACCGCACGACGGCTTCCTCGTACGCGAAGATCGCTGTCGACGGCGGGCACGCGACCACCGAGGACCTGGAGCGGATCGCGGCGGCCTGGCGGGAGTGGGGCGAGGCGGAGGACGGCTGGTTCTGTGTGCTGCACGGGGAGTTGCTGATCCGCGTCTGACCCGGAGCCCGGGCCCGCGCCGACCCGGAGCCCGGCCCCGCGTCTGCCCCAACCTGCCCCCGCGCCTCACTCGCGCGGCATCAGCGGCCCCAGCGGCCCGAGGTCGAGATTGAGGTCCTCGGGCCGCAGCCCGTAGCGGTCCCGCAGCTGCGCCATCCGGTCCTCGAGGAGCATCAGCGTGAGGCCGATCCGCTCCTCCTGCTCCTCGCTCAGCTCGCCGGTGTCGAAACGGCGCACCGCCTGGCGCTCCATGAGCTGGCGGAGCAACTCGACAACCGTGAGCACCAGTTTGACCAGGTCGCGCTCGACCGTGTCGGGGTCCAGATCCATCCGCCGGCTCATCGCCGCGCCTCCAGTACCTCGAAGGGCGAGGGCACCTGGGCGCTCACCGAGCTGATCAGGGCGCGCAGATCGATCCGTACGAGATCGACATCCGCGATCCGCAGCGTGAGGTCGCCCGCGACGACCACTCCGCCGGCGAGCAGCCGGTCGAGCAGGTCGACCAGGGCTATCTCACGGCGCTCGATGACGGTCACCAGGCCTCCTCTTCGTCTCCGTTGGGATTGCTGAACGAGTAAGCGGCCCAGGGGCCGGTGAGTTCGACGCGCAGTCCGGCTTCCTGGTCCTTGGTGCCCTCGACGCACTCCACGAACTCCTCGGACTGCGAACGCCCCACCAGATACGCCCCGTTGAGAATGTTCCGCCCGCTCGCACGCGACAGCTCCGGGTTCTGCGGACGGTGCAGCCGGGTCGCCGCCGCGCGGGCGGCCAGGTCACTGTGCAGCTCCTGCGCGAAGGACTCGGCGCGCTCCCACAGCCGGTCCGCGCCCTGCTGACGGGAGCGGCGCATCCGCAGATAGTCCCGGCCGCTGGCGGCCTGGCCCGCCGCCGCCGGTTCGGACGGCGTCCGTTCGGCCTGCGGCTCGGCGTACACCTTGACGCCCCATTCCACACAGCCGTCGATCCGCGCGAGCAGCTCCCGCAGCTGATCGCCCTCGTCCTCCAGCATCGTCCGCACGCCGCTGTCGTCACGGAAGACGGTCCCGAGCCTCAGCGGCAGCGGACACGTGACCGTGGCCAGGGCGGCGATGACCGCCTGGTGGGCGCGGGCGGTCCCGGAGAGCCAGTCGAGGTCCTCCAGATGGGCGCGCAGCGGCTCGTAGCCGAAGTCCGCCTCCGGGACCCGGCTGAGCACGGCGACGAGATCGCCGTGCGCCAGCTGCTTGAGCGGTGCGCCGCCCACGCCCACGAGGTCCGCCTGCAGGGCGGCCTCGAAGGGCCGGCACACCGCGTACACATAGCGGAGCTCATTCATCAGGGACCTCTTCCCTTGCGCGCCGGCCCTGCCCCGCACCCGTCTCGAGTTCGGCGATGCGGGCCTGCAACTGTTCGTTCTCGCGGGCGAGTTCGGAGCGCTCACGGTCGATCGCGCGGCGCCGCGCGCCGGAGGACAGCGACGGGTCGTCCTCCCACCAGTCGATGCCCATCTCCCGCGCCTTGTCGACGGAGGCGACGATCAGCCGGAGTTTGATCGTGAGCAGCTCGATGTCGAGCAGGTTGATGCGGATGTCGCCCGCGATCACCACGCCCTTGTCGAGCACGCGCTCCAGGATGTCGGCGAGGTTCGCGCTGCCGCCGCTTTGCCCGTAAGGCTCGGGAAACCTGCTCGCGGTGGTCATCGGCGCCCGGTTTCGGCGTACTCGTCGCGGCGGTCCGCGTCCTGCTCCTCGCCCTCTTCGTAGGCCATCTCGTCGTCCTCTTCGTCGCGCTCTTCGCCTTCGAACTCACCCTCGGGCTCGCCTTCGTACTCGCCCTCGACTGCGTCCTCGTCCTCGTACTCTTCGCCGTACTCGTCCTGTTCGCCCTTGCCCTCCTCCAGCTCCGCGGCCTCGGAGCGGTCCTGCTCCGCGGCCTCGGAGCGGCCCTGCTCCTCGTCCTCGGAGCGGCCCTGCTCGTCGTCGGAGTACCCCTGTTCCTCCTCCTCACGCGCGCGCTCCTCCTCGGCGACGGCGTCCTCGTGCGAGACGACCACCTCGCCGTCCTGGATCTCCCCGCGCCAGCCGTCGCTCGCCTCGCCGCGCAGCGAGATATGGCGGGCGAAGTGCTTGAGGTCGAGCCGGGCCCGGCGCCCCTGGGCGCGCCAGATGTTGCCGGTCTTCTCGAACAGGCCCTTCGGGTAGTACTCGATGATCAGCAGCACCCGGGTGAGGTTCTCGGCGAGGGAGTGGAAGGTCACCACGCCCTTGGTCGAGCCCTTGGCACCCTCGGAGGTCCAGGTGATCCGCTGGTCGGGGACCTGTTCGGTGGTGTGCGCCTTCCAGCTCCGGTTGGACCAGAAGACCTTGAGCTTCCAGTCGGACGTGGTGTCGTCGGCGACGGTCGCCCCCTTGACACCCTTCGCGAACGTCGAGAACTCCTGGTACTGCGTCCACTGGTCGTAAGCCTCACGGACCGGGACGCCCACATCGACGTACTCGAGGATGACGGTCGGCTTCTGGCCCGCGCCGCCCTTCTTGCGCTTGCCGCCGAGCCCCTTGACCGCGCCCATCACGCGCTCCTTGAGATGGCTGCCGGTGAGTTCCACGGCGCTGCGCACGGGGCCCTTGCCCTCGGCTATCTTGCGGCCGCCCTGGAGGGCGAGCTGGGCGAAGCCGGGGCTCCTGCCCTCGGCGATGTCGTTCAACTTGCCGGTGGCGGAGCCGAGTTTGTGCCCGACACCCACCAGCGCGCGTTCGAGCTGGGCCAGCATGAAGGCCTGCGCTTCGGCCTTCAGCCGGTCGGCCGCCTCGCTCTTGGCCAGACCGGACAGCGGATTGTCCTTCGCATCAGCCATCGTTACGGCCTCCCTTCGCGCGGGCGGTGCGGCGGGCGGCGGTCTTCGCGGCGCCCGTGGTCTTCTTCGCGGTACCCGTGGTCTTCTTCGCGGCGCCCGTGGTCTTCTTCGCGGCGCCCGTGGTGGTCCCTGCGCCGGACTTCGCGGACGACGCGGCCTTCTTGGCCGGCGCCTTCTTCCGCGTACGGGAGGTCTCGCCGCCACGGGAGCCGCGTGCCGTCCCCGAGTCCCGCGCCGTCCCCGATTTCCCACCCTCGGCGGAGGAGCGCGACCCGGAGGTCTTGCGGGCCTGCTTCTTGGGCGCGGGCCTCTCCTCCTCGTACTCCTCGTACTCCTCGTCGTCGTATTCCTGCTCACGCTCCGGCTCGTCGCGCTCCACGCGCCCGGGGATCACTCCGGACAACCTGTCCTGCACCCCGAGCGTCCGGTCGTGCAGGCGGTCCGAGATCCCGTCGAGGCCCCGTTCGAGCACCGCGCCCGTGGCTGCCTTGCCGACTCCGCGCATGTCCTCGCGCAGCTGGTCGCCGATCTCCTTGAACTGCGGGTTGTTCAGCAGCTGTTGCTGGACGAGATCGGCGAGCGCCCGCGGCGAGAGCGGAAGCTTCTTGCCGGCCACGAGGGTGCCGACGGCGAACGCCAGCTTCATCTTCTTGGTGCGTCCCAGCAGGTATCCCGCTCCAACGGCGAGGCCGAGCGCCATGCGATTCATTGTTGATTCGTCCGTTCCGTCGCGTGCTGAAGCCTGTCGAGGAGGTCGTCCTCCAGCCGGTCGAAGGTGTCCGCGTCGATCTCGCCCGCCTCCAACTGCTCTTCCAGGCGACCGAGTTCGGCGCGGATCACCCCGGGGTCGTAGTACTGCCGCTCGGCGTCGTCCACGACCTGTTCCATCACCCAGAAGGAACCGCGGACCGGGGCGAGCGGCAGCAGTACGAGCTCTTTCACCAGACCTGTCAGACCCATGAGGTCAGTGCCCGGCCGTCTGTGCCGCGTGCGGGGCCGGACCGGGTTCGACGAAGCTGTAAGGCGGCAGCGGTCCGTTGACCCTGAGGTCCAGGTGCGGATGGTCGCCCCGGAGCTTGTCGACCGAGGCGAGGAACTCCTCGGTCTCGTCCCGGGCCACCAGGAAGGAGATATTGGCCAGCCATCCGGAGCTCTCCGGTCCGACGCTCACGGCGGCGGCCGCGCCTTCGAGCTCCTGCTGTATCTCCACCGCATCGGCCGCTTCGCGTGCCTGTACGGCCTGGACGACCATCTCGCCGAGCCTCAGGCGCTGTTCGTACGTGCCGCCCGCCGCTTGCCGGTTGGCCTCGGTGAGGGTGCGAATCTCGGGGTTCTCGCCCATCACGCGGTGCAGTACAGCCTCTTCGTCGTGCGAGGCCTTCACGTTGTACTCGACTTTGCCTTCGAGAGCCTCGAGCCGTTCGGTGTAGTGCTCCGCACGCTCTTCGAGCACCGCGGCCACCGTCTTGTCGTCGGGGGCGGTCGAGCCGAAGCGCATCGGCAGCACGGGGCCGGCCGCGCCTGCCTCGCTCAGGACGTTCTGGTGGGCGAGCAGATCATTGCGCTTGGGCCGCAGATTCTCCGGGGCGTCGCTGACCATCGCCGAGAGCTCGCCGCCGGTGACGATCCGCACGGGGCGTGCGGGATCGCCGATGCCGCTCATGCCGGTAGGCGGGTTCGGGTGCGAACGCCGCACGATTCCATAGATATACGTGGTCACTCCGCTTCCTCCTGCCGCTTGCGGGGAGTGGTCCGCTTGGTGGTGCGCCGCGGTGCCTCCTGGCTCTCCTTGCCTTCCTCGCGTGCCTGGCGGAACGCGTCGGAGATGGTCTCCGCCGCCCCGCTGAGCGCGCCCTTGCTCTTGCCGCGGGCACCGGATTCGGTGATCTCGCCGACGAGATCGGGCAGGCCCGGGCTCTTGCGGGGGCCGGCTTCGAGGTCGAGGCGGTTACAGGCCTCGGCGAAGCGCAGATACGTGTCGACACTGGCAACGACGACCCTGATGTCGATCTTCAGGATCTCGATGCCCACCAGGGAGACACGCACGAACGCATCGATCACGAGGCCGCGGTCGAGCACGAGTTCCAGTACGTCGTACAGGCCACTCGTGCCTCCTGAACCGCCGCTTTGCTGTGCAGGGACAACGGTCATGACGGACCGCTCCTCCTCGTCGGTATCGGTGGGACTGACCCGGGTTCAGCGCCGCTGGGCGTCCGCACGGCCGCGTTCGTAGCGGCGGATACGGCGATAGCCCGTGAGCTCGCCCTGTGGGTCGAGCTCGACGGCGTAGCTGGCGAGCAGGCTCATGGTGTCGGGGACGCGGGTGAGTTCGAGCACCTCTACCTCCAGGTGCCAGCCGTCCTCGGTGCGTTCGAAGGCCGATGCGCTCTCGGCCTCCATCCCGGTGAGCTCGGCCAGCTGAAGCATGGCCTCGCGCAGTACGACCATGGGCCGCGGCGCCTGCGGGGCGCCGTTCGAGTCGGCCCCGGAGCCGGATCGGTTTTCCTTACGGGTCCTGCCGGCTTCACTCCTGCCGGTCTCGGTCTTGCTGTTCTGGGTCCTGCTGTTATCGGTCCTGCTGTCTTCCGTCTTTTCGGTTTCGGTCATCACAACCTCCCGCTTCGAGTGACCCGGACACCCTTGGCCAAACCCCTACGCCTCAGCTCACCACCGCGTTCTCCACGAGCAGCCGTACGGCCGCGGCGATCGCGGCCTCGTCGATACCGGCGGACCGCAGCTGTTCACCGGGTGTCGCGGAACCCGGCAGCCCACGGACGGCGAGCCGGACCAGGCGCGGCACCGGTGCGCCGTCGGCGAACGCTTCGGACACCGCGTCGCCCAGGCCGCCCTCGGGCCGGTGGTCCTCGACGGTCAGCAGACAGCCGGTCCGCTCGGCCGCCTCGCGGAGCGTGGCGGTGTCCACCGGCTTGACCGAGTAGAGATCGATCACCCGGCAGGCGATGCCGACCTCCGCCAACTGATCGGCGGCGGCGAGCGCTTCGCGTACGGTCACTCCGGCCGCGACGATCGTGACCCGGTCCGCGTCCGAGGAGCGCAGCACCTTGGAGCCGCCGATGGGGAAGGTCTCGTCCGGCCCGTACAGGACCGGGGTCTCCCCCCGGGTCGTGCGCAGATAGCCGATGCCGGGGCGTTCGGCGAGCGCGGCGACGAGCTGGGCGGTCTGGTTGGCGTCACAGGGGTAGAGCACGGTGGAGCCGTGCACGGAGCGGAACATCGCGAGGTCTTCGAGACCCATCTGCGAGGGCCCGTCCTGCCCGATGGACACACCCGCGTGCGAGCCGGCCAGCTTGATGTCGGAGCCGCTGACCGCCGCCATCCGCACGAAGTCGTGGGCGCGCGTGAGGAAGGCGGCGAACGACGAGGCGTACGGGGTGAATCCGCGGGCCGCGAGTCCGACGGCGGCGGCCACCATCTGCTGTTCGGCGATGTAGCACTCGAAGAACCGCTCCGGATGCTCCTTGGCGAACTGCTCGGTCTTGGTGGAGTCGCTCACCTCCGCGTCGAGCGCCACCACGTCGCCCCGGGCGGAACCCAGTGCGGTCAGTGCCTGTCCGTAGGCGCTGCGCGTGGCGATCTCCTCGCCCTTCTCGTAGCGCGGAAGTTCGAGATGGCCGCTCGGCACGGCATGCAACACCCGGGCGGCGGGCGGCTGTTGGACCTCGAGCCGCAGATCGGTCACACCGCCGAGTTCCGCGATGGCCTCCTCGGGGTGCTTGAGCGGTTTGCCGTGCAGTCCCTCGCGGTCCTCGGCGTCGGCCACGCCCTTGCCCTTCAGCGTGCGGGCGAGCACCGCGGTGGGCCGGCCGAGCGTGGAGCGGGCCTCGGCGAGCGCCCGGTCGATCGCGGCCAGGTCATGGCCGTCGCACTCGACGGTGTGCCAGCCGAAGGCCCGCAGCCGGCGGGCGTAGGCGTCCAGGTCGTGGCCGTGCCGGGTGGGTCCGCGCTGGCCGAGCCGGTTGACGTCGACGATCGCCGTGAGGTTGTCGAGATGTTCGGACCCGGCGTGCTCGGCGGCCTCCCAGATGGAGCCTTCGGCGAGCTCACTGTCGCCGCAGAGCACCCACACGCGATAGCCGACCCGGTCGAGGCGCTTGCCCGCGAGAGCCATGCCGACGCCGATGGGCAGTCCCTGGCCGAGGGAGCCGGTCGCGACCTCCACCCAGGGCAGGGCGCGTGGCGTCGGATGGCCTTCGAGCCGGCTGCCGAGCGTACGGAAGGTCCGCAGCTCGTCGTCGTCGATGAGACCGAGTGCCTTGTACGAGGCGTAGAGCAGCGGCGAGGCATGCCCCTTGGACAGGATGAACCGGTCGTTGCCGGGGTGTTCGGGCCGTTCGAAGTCATGGCGCAGATGGCGGCCGAGCAGCACGGCCATCAGGTCGGCGGCGGACATCGACGAGGTGGCATGCCCCGAGCCCGCGGCGGCGGCGACGCGCACCGAGTCCACCCTCAACTGCTGGGCGATGCGGGTGAGTTCATCGTCGGTCGGCGTGGCCATCAGCTGTCTCCTCGGGTGGTGCGGGCGAGTTCGGGGGATGCGGTGTCGAGGGGCACGGACCAGGAGCGCACCAGGCCCAGCTGGACGGCCTGGCGGGGCAGCACCGCGTCGAGCATCCAGTCGGCGGCGACGCGGACCCGGTTGCCGGGCATCGCGGCGAGGTGGTAGCCGCGGGTGACGGCCGCGGCGGGCAGGCCGGCGAGCGGCAGACCGAGCGGGTTGGCCGCGGCCTTCACCCCGCCGAGGTCGACGGTGAACCCCAGGTCGTGGTGCTTGTACGGCTTGCGGGAGCCGAGCCCGAGCGACGCGGCCACATTGCGGCCGGCCGTCGCGCCCTGCCGCCAGGCGTGCTGGGCGGTCATCGGGGTGTACGAGCCCGGTTTGGTCGCGTCCGGTACGGCGGCCGCGTCCCCGCATGCGAAGACGTCGGGGTGGCCCGGCACCTGGAGGAAAGGGTCGACGACGAGCCGTCCGCGTTCAAGGGGCCGGCCGGTGGCCTCCACCAGCGGGTCGGGGCGTACGCCGACGCACCACATCAGGGTGCGGGTGTCGATGAACTCGCCGTCGTCCAGGAGCACCCCCTGTGCGGTGGCCTCCTTCACGGAGGTCCCGGTGCGGACCTCGACGCCGCGCTGCCCGAGCACCTTGTGCGCGGTCTTCGACAGCCGTGGGTCGAGCTCCGGCAGCACCCGCGGCGCGAGGTCGAGCAGCATCCAGCGGGCGCCGAGGCCGGGGTGGCGGCGCAGCAGCGAGTCGGTGAACAGCTTGCCGTGGGCCGCGATCTCGGTCCCGGTGTAGCCGGCGCCGACGACCACGAACGTGGTGCGGGCGGGATCCCTGTCGTTCGCGGCCAGTTCGGTCTGGCGGATCACGTGGTCGCGCAGGTACAGCGCCTCGGGCATCCCGCGGAAGCCGTGCGCGTGCTCGGTCACCCCGGGCACGGGCAGCAGCTTGTTGACGCTGCCGACGGCGAGCACGAGGCGGTCGTAGGAGAGGGTCCCGGCGCGGCCTTCGGGGTCGCGGTAGGAGACGCTGCGCCCTTCGAGGTCGAGGCCGACGGCCTCGCCGAGTACATGGCGTACGCGTGGCAGCGTGCCCGAGAGCGAGACGGTGACCCGGCGCGGCTCCAGGACACCCGAGGCGACCTGCGGCAGCAGCGGCAGATAGAGGAAATAGTCGGTCGGGTTGAGCAGGACCACTTCGGCACGGTCGCGGACCGCCCGGGACAGGGTGCGGGCGGCCCGGTATCCGGCGAAGCCGGCCCCGACGATCACGATGCGGGTACGGCTCACGATGGTTCAGCCTCCGGCTGCGGTCGGGGAGCGTCCGGGTGCCCTGCGGCCGGTCCGCCAAACGTTTCCGTACGGCGCCCCGGGTTACCCGGCCCGCACCTCCCCACCTCGCGCGAGAGCCGGTTTGCGATGAAGAACACAGTGCCCCTTCGAACACCGGCGGCCGGCGCCTACACCGTGCCCACCGACGCCCCCGAGGCGGATGGAATCCACAGCTGGGACACCACTTCCGTGGTGGTGGTCGAGATCGGCGCCGGGGACGCCACCGGCACCGGCTGGACCTATGCGCCCGCGATCGCCGCCGATGTCGTACGGGAGCTGCTCGCCCCGGTCGTCACCGGCCTCGACGCCCTGGACATCCCGGCGGTGCACGAGGCGATGCGCGGCGCCCTGGGCGAGGCGGGGCCGGGCGGGCTCACCGCCTGCGCTCTGTCGGCCCTCGACATCGCCCTGTGGGACCTGAAGGCGCGGCTCCTGGAACTTCCGCTGCCGCGGCTGCTCGGCGCCGCACACGACACGGTGCCGGTGTACGGCAGCGGCGGCTTCACCACGTACCACGACACGCATCTGGCCGCCCAGCTCGGCGGCTGGGTGCACGGGCAGCGCATCCCCCGGGTGAAGATCCGCATCGGCGAGTGCGGCGGCCGCGCCGTGCTCCGGGATCTCGCCCGGGTGCGCGCGGCCCGCCAAGTCATCGGGCCGCGGACGGAGTTGTACGTGCCCGCGGGCGGCGCGTACACCCGCAAGCAGGCCGTGCGCGTCGGGCACGCGCTCGCCGAGCTCGAGGTCGGCTGGTTCGAGGCGCCCGTACCGCGCGAGGGTCCGGCCGGGCTCGGTCTCGTACGCGACCGCGCGGTCTGCGATATCACCGCCGGCGGGCACGCGGACGACCTGGCCGAACTCGCCTGTACGGCAGGGCTCGTGGACTGTCTGCAGGCCGACGCCACCCGGGTCGGCGGTCTCACGGCCTGGCTGCGCGCGGCCGCCCTGGCCCAGGCGCACGGACTGGAGATCTCCGCGTACGGTGCGCCGCACGCTCATGCGGCGGCCGCCGCGTCCGTGCCGAACCTGCGGCACATCGAGTGGTTCCACGACCACGTACGGGTCGAGTCGATGTTCTTCGTCGGAGTCCTCGATCCGACCGGCGGCGTAGTGCGCCCGGACGGCGGGCTCCGGCACGGGCTGCACCTGCGGGCGGAGGAGATCGAGGAGTACCGGGTGGCGTAGGGCGGGTATCGCGGGGTGCGGGTATTGCGGGGTGCGGGGGGCATCGCGGGGTGCGGGGCCAGTACGCGTGGCGTATGCGGTGGCCGCCGTGCGAGCCTCTGCCGCATGGAGAGCGCAGAGGTGCTGCTGATCGGCGGCCGTTCCGGGGCCGGCAAGTCATCCGTCGGATACGAGGTGTCGGCGCTGCTGCGGGCGGCGTCGGTGGCGCACGCCCTGATCGAGGGCGATGTCCTCGACCACATCCATCCGGCGCCGCCGGGTGATCCGGACCGCTCCGGGATCACCGGGCGCAATCTGGCCGCGCTGTGGGCGAACTACGCGGAGCTCGGCTGCCGGCGGCTGATCTACACGAACACGGCCGCCGTCCTCGACGGTGAACAGTGGCTGTTCGAGGGGGCGTTGGGCCGGGACGTCCGCATGCACCACGTGCTGCTCACCGCCTCCGACGAGACGGCGGCGGCCCGCCTTCGTGCGCGTGAACGCGGCTCCGAACTCGAGCGGCAGCTCAGGCGCAGCGCCCATATGGCGCGGCGGCTCGATGAGCACGCCGCGCCAGGGACGGTGCGGGTCGCCACCGACAACAGATCGGTGACTCACGTGGCCCGGGAGGTCATCGCCGCGACCGGCTGGTGACCTCCTGCCGCCACGTGGTGATCAGCGCTGCTGACCGGGCGGCGGGCCGGGGTTGGGAGTCCGCGGCTCCAGCGGGGGCTCGGTGGGCGGGGGCCCGACCGGCGGCACGGGGGCGCCGGCGGGAGGTGTGGCCGGCGGGAACCCGGGGGCCGGGGTTGTTTCGGGCGCCCGGGGCTCACGGCCCTCGGACGATTCGGGAGCCATTCCCTCGTACGCCCGGGTCCGTTCGGACATGGCGGCCTCCTGCGCCCGGGCCTCGTTCTCGCCCTCGTGCGGCTTGGGGGCCGGGTGCGGCCGGGCCGCGTTGCGCAGCGCGTAGGCCGCGCCGGCCAGGAGCACACCCATGATCAGGGCGGCGGCCCAGTCCGGCAGACCGATCGCGATCACCAGGCCGAGGGCGAGCGCACAGGCGGCGCCGGCGTACAGCGCGACGGCGCCCGATGCCGCGTACAGCGAGGCCGTGCGCCGCTGCTTGAGCGTCTGCTTGCGCAGTTCGTCACGGAGCTCGGCATGCAGTTGCTCACGCACCGTGTCGCGGACGACCTGGGCGAGGGTGTCGCTGATGGCCTTCTCCGTCGGGTCCGTAAATGTGCGTCCAGTGCGTTCCATGGCGGCCGGGTACCCCTGTGCCCGGGCGCCTAACTCCAGTGCGTTCCGCGGAAACGATCTCCCGGCCGCCGGACCCCAACTACCCTCGGTGCCATGGAGATTCTGGGGACCACGCTGCGGATCTGCGTCGAGGATCTGGACACCTCGGTGGCCTTCTACGAGCGGCTCGCGGGCACCAGGGCGCTGCGTTTCGAACGGGGCGGGGTACAAGTCGCCGCGGTCGGCTGCTTTCTGCTGATGAGCGGCCCCGAGGCCGAGCTCGAAGTGCTCCGTAAGGTCACCGCGACCATCGCGGTCCCTGACGTGGACGAGGCGCAGCAGGTGCTCGCCGCCTCGGGCGCCCATGTCGTGGCGGGCCCGGTGCCGACCCCGGCGGGCCGCAATCTGATCGCGGTCCATCCGGACGGCACCGTTTTCGAGTACGCGGATCAGCGTTCCGTACGGGGATAGCGGACCCTTCCGGGGGCCGGCCGGTCCGCGGGCCGGCCGGCACACCCGTCAGCCGTCCTCCGCTACGGGCCGCATCCGGAAGTCGTAGCGCGCGGGGACCGGGTCGTCGCTGACGGCTGCCCAGAGTTCGGCGAGCAGCTCTGAGCCCTCGCCCAGATCGGCGACCTCGAATCCCTCCTCGAAGATGCCCCTGGCGCCCTCCTTGTCCCCTTCGGCCAGCAGCAGTCGGGCTTCCAGAAGACGGAACCGTCCCCGAGTGCGGGTGGCCGGACGCAGCCCGTCCCACACCGCGCGCGCCTGGGCCGGGCGTCCCGCGGCGATCAGGGTCTCGATGGCCTCCCGGCCGAGCGCCGCGCAGGCGGCGGTCCACACCTCGGCCTCGCGGCGTTCGGCGCACAGGTCGGCGAAGGCCTCGGCATAGCGGTCGGCGGCGCGCTGCACCTGGCCCGCCTCACGGTCGGCCACCGCGAGGCAGCGCAGCAACGGCCAGCGGGACGGGGCGAGTTCGAGCCCGCGCTCCCAGCTGCGCACCGCCTGGGCGAAGTCCCCGGCGTGCCACTGGGCGACACCGAGGTGGTATTCGGTGAGCGGCGCGGCGGGCGCGGTCTCCAGCATGTTCCGCCAGGGCGTGGCGACCAGGGTGGGTCCCGGCGGGGTCACCCGGCGCGGTTCGGGATACGAACCGGTGTGAACCAGCTCGATCCAGGGCGCCTGTTCGGCGTCGAGGGTCGATTCGTCGAACGGGGTGCCGGGCAACTTGAGTCCGGCGCGCAGGACTTCGAGCGCTCCCCAGCCCGAGCCCGTGGCGAGCCGCTCCCCCGGTTCGGTGTCGGCGCACCGCCGCCATTTCTCGTACGCCTTGTGCACCTCGGCCCGCGGCAGCGCCTCTTCGAGGCGCGCGGACACCTCCTCGCGCGCCGCTGCCCAATCCGCGCCGTGCACCCGGACGGGGTCGGCGCTCAGCGGACCGTACGCCTCGCACCAGCTGAACTCGCCCTCCGCTTCGAGACGCAGATGTTCCAGCTGGGTCCGGGCGAGTCCGGCCTGGATCTCGGCGTAGCCGGCGGTGCCGGGCTCGGTGAGCCACTCCTGCCAGCGCCGGCCGCCCGCGGAGCCGCCCCAGGTGAAGAGCTTGCGGCCGCGCAGGCGGTCGGTGAAGGTCTGCACGAGTCCGTGGCCGTGCTCGTCGAGCGCGGTGATCCAGCGGCGCGCGTCCTCGGGCAGGTCGTAGAAGTAGTCCGCGGGATGAGGGCTGTTGAGGGGGTACGTGCGGTCGGAGCCCTCGAGGTACGGGACCGGCACGCGGTGCAGGGCGCGCTCGTAGCCGTAGTGCCAGGTCTCTTCGGCGGGGGCGAGGACCCGGCGTTCCTCGGGGACCGCGGTGTTGGACCACCAGTAGACGGGCACGGCCTTCTCGTGCGGATTGCGGATCCGGACGCCCACGTACAGGAAATCCGAGTCCTCGGGCAGCCAGAGGTCGACCTGGAACGGGGTGTCGCGCAGCCGCTCCCACTCCCACAGGCGCAGCATCGCGGTGCCGTCGGGGGCCTCCACGCGGGCGGCGTGGACCGGGGCGCAGGACAGGGTGGTGTGGCCGGTGGCGCCGATGTTCCACTCGATGCCGCCGGAGAACCACGCCCCGTTGAGCGCGAAGGACGCGGGCTGGAACACCGGGTTGGTGTAGAGGAGTTCACGGCCGGTGGGCTTGTGGCGCAGGGAGTGGATCCGGCCGCCGAGCCCCGGCAGCACGGTGACCTCGAGCCGGGAGTTCTCCAGGATCAGGGTGTCGAGGGTGAGGTCGGCGCGGGTGCGGTCGTAGCCGTCGGCTATCGCTGTGGGCAGGATGCTGCGCAGCGGCCGGTAGCCGAGCTGGCGCCGCATGTCGAGCGGGAGCGACTCCCGCAGCCGCTCGTCGACAGAGACGGAGTGGACTCCGGTCGGCGGGCAGAGGGCGGGCAGCGGATTCGCCAGGCCCAAGGGGGCGCCGGGCAGGTTCAGTTCGGCACGTCGGATCGTCGTCACCTGACCATGGAACCCGCTGACCGCACAGGTGACCAGGGGACCTTCGGGTCAGGATTGCGCAAAGCCGACCGGTGCGTCATGACGACAAGCGACCTGCGCGTCAGGACGTCGAGCCGATCCGGTGCGTCATGGCGCGGAGCCCATCAGCGCCTCGACCACGAGGTCGGTCAGGAGCGCGCCCGCGGAGCCGTCGGGGTCGAGGTCCGGATCGTAGATCGTGATGTTGAGGCCGACGCAGTGGTCGGAGGCCGCCAAGGTGGCGAGCAGGGTGCGCAGTTCGTCCGGCTGGAGCCCGTCGGGGTCGGGTGCGTCGACGGCGGGCATGACCTCCGGGTCGAGGCTGTCCGCGTCCAAGTGCACCCAGAACCCATCGAGTTCGGTGATCTCGAGGGATTTCCGTACAGCGCCCGCGATGTCCGCCGGGCCCCACTCGCGGATCTCGCCGACGCTCGCATGAGGAATCCTGAGCGCCCGCAGTTCGTCGCGCTGCGGATCGTTGTCGCGGATGCCGAGGAGCCGTACGTCCTCGTCCTTGAGATACGGCCGCAGGCCCTCCAGATCGGTCAGGTCGCCCTGGCCCCGCCCGGTGGCGAGCGCCAGTTCCTCGCCGCCGGCCGCGCCGACCTGCTCCGAGTTGCCCGGGTGCCGGAAGTCGGTCGAGCCGTCGATCGCCGCGAGCGCGTAGCGGCCGATACGGCGCATGGCCAGCGAGGCGCCCAGCTGGATCGAGCAGTCACCGCCGAGCACGACGGGGAAGTCCCCGGCCCGCAGATGACGCTCGATCCGGTCGGCGAGCTTGACGGTGTACGACGCGAGGGCCGCGGCGTTGAAGACCCCGTCGCCCTCCTGCCAGTCGCCGCGGTCGTAGCGGGGCGGGAGCACGACACCGCCCTCGAACGCGCCGAGCCGTTGCACGATCCGCTGCTCCCTCAGCGCGCCGGCCAGTTTGTAGACGCCGGGTACGGTGCCGGGGGCCGGTGGGCGAAGTCCCAGGTTGGACGGGGCGTCGAGGACCACGATGCGTCGCATGGGTTCATCCTCGGACAACGGGGACGGCCCCTCAAGGGGACGCCCACGCTCTTCCGGGATCAGGCGGATCCGGTCACCCGGCGGCGAGCTCCACCACCGCAAGTGCCCCCGCCGGGTGCACGGCGACCAGCTTGAGGCCCGACTCCCCCGCCAGCTCGGCCAGTTGGGCCGCGGTGCGTTCCTTGCCCGCGAAGAAAACCAGCATCCGCAGATCCATTTCGGTACGGACCCGCTCCCCGTCGCCGCCGATCTTCTCGATCACGAAGACCCGGCCCGTACTGCCCGCCGCCTCCGCGCAGCGGCGCAGGATCGCGAGGGTGGAGGTGTCGTCCCAGTCGTGGAGGATCGACGAGAGCAGGTAACCGCCATATCCCGTGGGGAGTTTGTCGAAGAAGCTGCCCTCGATCGCGTCGGCCCGCCCCTTGAGCCGCTCGGCGGTGAACCGTATCCGGGCCGACTCGGCGGTGCGGTCCCGGTCGAGCACGCTGCCGTGCAGGTCGGGATGGGCCTTGAGGAGCGCGGTGAGCAGCGCGCCGTTGCCGCCGCCGACATCGAGCACGCGCCCCAGCGCGGCCCAGTCGTAGGCGGCCGCGACCGCCGGTCCTTCGGTGCCGATGTCCCGGCTCATATGGGCGTCGAAACGTTCCTGGCGCTCCGGCGTGGTGGCGAGGTCGTCCCAGAACGACGCCCCGTACCTGAGCGGAAACCCGGGCAGCCCGGTCCGTACGGAATGCAGCAGTTCCACCAGGGACAGGTCCGCGCGGCCCACCGGGGAGGCCATGTCGAGCCAGGGGTGCAGGTCCGAGGGGTGGGCGGAGTGCAGGGGGGCGCCGAGTGCGGTGAGCGCGTAGCGGCCCTCGGCGTCGCGGTCGAGGACGCCCTTGGCGGCGAGATGGGCGAGCATCCGCTCCAGGGCGCCGGCGTCGGCGCCCACGATGGCGGCCAGTTCGCGTGCGGTGCGCGGCCCGTCGTCGAGGGACTCCCCGATCCTCAGCGTCGCGGCCGCGCGGATGGCCATGGGGGTGGCCAGGTCGGCCAGGTCGGCGAGTCCGAGCGGCGGGAGCGGGGCCGGGCGGTCCGCTGCGTGTTCCGGAGTCGCGGGCGGTTTCGTGGTGGTGGCGGGCGGGCCGGTGTCGTCGGAGGGACCCTCGGTCCCGCTGCCCGGAATGTCCGCAGTCATGGCGCGTCCTCTCCCCAGCTCCCCCGGGCCCTCTCTCCGGCGACGCGTGCGGTGGCGTGCGCTACCGGACCATGTCCCGCGTGAGGGCCCACCGCTCATGGTCGCGCCACGCCCCGTCGATGTACAAGAAGTCCGGCGAGAACCCCTCGAGGCGGAATCCGCAGCGGCGGGCCAGCGCGATCGAAGCGGCGTTGCGCGGCTGGACGTTGATCTCGAGGCGGTGCAGGGCGAGCGCGGGCCCGAAGGCGTACGCGATGACGAGCCGCAGGCCTTCGGTCATCAGCCCCTTGCCGGCGGCGTGGGCGAAGGCCCCGTAGCCGAGCGCGCCGCTGAGGAAGGCGCCCTTGACGATGTTGTTGATGTTGACGTACCCGGCGATCCGACCGCTGTCGCGCTCGCAGACGAGGAACCCGGCCCGCGAGGAGTCCTCGATCAGCCGCTCCGCGTACACCGCGTACTGCTCGGCCGTGACCGGTGGCGCGAGCCACGGGTGGTGCAGTTCGCGGCCGGCGCGGGCGAGCGCGGTGAAGGCCTCGCCGTCGGCGTACGTCAGGTGACGTATGCCGACGCGAGGCCCTGTGGCGAGAAAGGTGGTGCTGTGGGACATGCCCGAACCCTAGAACCCCGGGGACGGGACCACTTCTTGGGGCCGCCGCCCCGGCTACTTCTTCGGGGCAGCCTTGGGACAGGTCTCGGTCTTCTTGACGACACCGATGTTGAGGGCCTGGCCCTCGAGCTCGACGCCGGGCGCCGGCGTCTGGGAGCAGACCTTCCAGTTGAGCGGCCAGAGGATGTTGCGGTTGAAGCCGCTGACGTCGCGGATGTCGACGCGGGTGCGGTAGTCGACCGTCTGGAAGACGTCCATCAGGGCCTTGCCCCGGAAGTCCGGCATCGGCGGACCGGCCGCCGCGGCGGTCGTCACGGTGAGGGCGGTCGTGGCGAGCACCGTGCCGGTGAGCACGGCCGCGCGCTGGATGAGTGTGGTCACTTCCGTCTCCTGATGAGGTAGGCCCCGCACAGGGCACCGATCACGCCGGTGAGCAGCAGCGCCATCCACAGGGGCATGGTCACTTCGGGGATCAGCAGGCGGATCTTGGTGCTGCGGGTGTTCTCGAAAATGAAGATCAGGCCGAGGATGCCGATCGCGGCGACGGTCAGACGTCCGGGTGTCATCAGCCCCTTGGCCTTGCCGCCACTGCCGCTCTTGGAGTTGTTGGAGCTCATGCGGGACCTTCCGTCCGGGGTAACGCCGTCGCCCCCTGAGGTCAGCATGAGCAGGTGGGCGCCGGGGACGCACGCGGCCGGTGCCCCTGCGGGTGGCGCAGTGGGCCTAACGGGTGAGGGCCGGTGGCCGCCGGCACGGGGTTCCGGCTCACTGGGTGTACGGCGCCACCTCGGGAACGGAGACGGTCCATGACGCAGCAGGTCCACCTCGGCCGGGAGAAGGAAACCCTGCTGATGACGCTGTACCTGCGCGCCGTCGACAGCCGGCGTGCGCGGCCCGTCCTCGGTGACCCGTACGCGCAGCGGATCATGGAACAGATCGACTACGACTTCGGGCGGCTGCGCAGCCTTCGGGGTGCCGCGTCCCTGGTCGCCGCCCGTGCCCGGCGCTTCGACGCCTGGACTGCCGGGTTTCTGCACGAACATCCGGACGCTCTGGTGCTGCATCTGGCCTGCGGTCTGGACAGCCGGCCGCTGCGGGTGGCGCGGCCGGCCTCGGCGGTGTGGATCGACGTGGACTATCCGGAGGTGGTCGAGCTGCGCGAGCGTCTGTACGGGCCCGTCGAAGGGGTACGGAGCGTGGGTGCGTCGGTCACGGAGTCCGGGTGGTGGACCGAGGTACCGAGAGACAGGCCGACGATGGTGGTGGCCGAGGGGTTGTTGATGTATCTGCCGCCGGATGATGTCAGCCGCCTCGTCAACCGGGTCGTGGGCACTTTCCCGACGGGGCGGCTGGTCTTCGACGCCGTGGCTCCCTGGGTACGGTCCGTCTCGGGGCTCCACCCGACGCTGCGCCGCGCGGACACGCGCTTCCGCTGGGCGCTGCACTCCCCGACGGCCTTCGCCCGCGCGCACCCGCCGCTACGCCTGCTGAGCGACCTCCCGGCCCTGGACGAGATCGGCCGCACCCGGCACGGCACGGCCTCCCGTACCGTGCTGCGGAATCTGGCCCGGGTACCAGGGCTGGGCGATGCGGTGCGCTTCCTGCGCTACGGGTTCGCCATCACGTCGTAACGGCTCGACTCCCCGCACCCACTCTGCCCATCCGCCCACTTCACCAGGCTCCCCCGGCCTCCTCCCGACTCCCTGCCCCGGCCCACCCCGTCCCCGGCCCACCCGGCCCCGGGCCCTCCGGCCCCAGCTCGTCCGGCCCCAGCTCACGCGGCCCCAGCTCACCGCAACGCCGGTACCTCCAGCCGGAGTTCCGCCATCCCCGGGCCTGGACCCGTACCCGGCCCCGGGCTCGCCTCCGTATCCGTATCGGCATCCGCGCCCACACCCACCCCCTCTCCCGCATCCAGCACGGCCGGCACCCCGAACGGCACCGTCAGGGCTCCGTCGCAGTGGCCGAAGCCGAACTCCTCGACCACCGGTACGCCAAGGTCCCCGAGCCGGTCGGCGAACACGGCGCGCACCTCTTCGTACGGTCCGCACTCCTCCCAGGAGCCGAGCAGCACGCCGGCCACCCCGTCCAGCCAGCCACTGCGCAGGAGTTGGGTGAGGAGCCGGTCGATGCGGTAGTCCTCCTCGTCGATGTCCTCGACGCACAGCAGTCCGCCGCGCGCGGACGGCCGGGCGTACGGAGTGCCGAGATCGGCGGCGAGCAGCGCCAGACAGCCCCCGAGGGTGACTCCTCGGGCGCGGCCCGGTACCAGCGCACGGCCGCCCGCGATCGTCTGCACCGTCTCCGGCGCGAACAGCGTGGCCTTCAAGTGCTCCTGTGCACGGGCGTTCTTGAGGAAGTCGGCGGCCGCCGTCATCGGCCCGTGCAGCGTGACAAGACCGAGCCGCGCCGCGAACGCCTCGTGCAGCGCCGTGATGTCGCTGTACCCCACGAACACCTTCGGCCCGGCCGCCCGCATCGCGTCCCAGTCGAGCAGATCGACCATGCGCTGCACCCCGTAGCCGCCCCGCGCACAGAACACCGCGGCGACGGCGGGGTCGCACCAGGCCGCCTGGAGATCCGCGGCCCGGTCGCGGTCGTCCCCGGCCAGGTAGCTCAACTTCGGGTGAGCGGCCAGGACATGGGGCGCCACCACCGGGTCGAGGTCCCAGCCGCGCAGAATGTCCAGGCCCGCCTCGAGCCGCTCCTCGGGTACGGGCCCGCTGGGCGCGACGACGGCGACGCGCGCGCCGGGCGCGAGCCTCCGCGGCCGGGTGAGGGGCGCGACGCCCCGGGTCGGCCCCGGGTCGTCCCAGCCGCTCACCATGCTCTCCCCGTCCCGCCTCATTTGCTCAGCTCCAACGTCGCGATGCCGGGCGGGTTGAGTCCGAACACCTGGGCGTACAAGGACAGTTCCGCCTCGAGCGCCCTGATCATGGTCTCGGCGCGACGGAAGCCGTGCCCCTCGCCTTCGAAGGCGATGTAGGCGTGGGGGATCCTCCGGCCGGCCATCCGCGTCAGGAAACGCTCCGCCTGGCTCGGCGGACAGATCACGTCGTCGAGCCCCTGCAACAGCAGGAAGGGAGCGGTGATGTGCTCGGCCTGCGCGGCGGGCGAACGCTCCACATAGCGGCTGCGGACCTCGGCGATCGGCCCGACGAGCGATTCGAGATAGTGCGACTCGAAGTCATGGGTCTCCCCGGTCGCCCAGCCCTCCAGGTCGAGCACCGGATAGATGATGGTGCCGCACGCGTACACATCGGTGCCGGCGAGCGAAGCGGCCGTCGTCCAGCCGCGCGCGCCCCCGCCGCGGGGGGCGGGGCGGGGCGGGGCGGGGGGGGCCCCCCCCGCGGGCGGGCGGGCGACCGCCGCACAGTCCTCGACGTCGACCACACCCCACTGCTCCCGCAGCCGTTCACGGTAGGCGCGGCCGTAGCCCGTCGAGCCGCTGTAGTTCACCTCGGCTACGCCGATGCCTCGTGAGGTGAAGTAGGCGATGTCCAGGTCCAGGACGAGCGGTGCGTGCCCGGTCGGTCCGCCGTGCGCCCATACGACGTAGGGCGGCAGGGTGTCGTCGGGGCCTCGGTGACCCGGGTTGTGCGGTGGGTAGATGTGGGCGTGGATGTCCCGGCCCAGCGGTCCGCTGAAGGTGCGGATCTGCGGTTCCGGGTAGTACGCGGGATCCACGGGGTCGTCGTGCGGGGCGCCGATGACGCGCGCGCGGCCCGTGCGGATGTCGAGCTCGACGACCTCCGCGGCGCTGCGCGGACTGGCCCCCGTCCCCACCACGCGGGAGCCGTGCACGGCGAGCGTCGGTGCCCATGCGGTCCAGGGTCCCGCCACATCCACGACATCCGTGGTCTCGGGGTCGAGGATGCCGAGCGAGGTGGTGCCCACACCGTGCACGACGGCCACCGTGCCGTTCTCCAGCGGCGCGAACCACCGCTGCCCGAGCTTCCACAGCGGTCCGGCGAACTCCTCGTCCCGGGGACACAGGGCCGCCACCCTCACGTCCTGGGCCTCCCCCTGGCCGGGCAGCAGTTCACCTCGGTACAGGTTCCACCAGCCGCTGCGGTCCGAAGCGAAGAGCAGCGTCCCGTCGTGCGCCCACTCCGCCTGGGCGATGGACTCCTCGGGTCCGCCGGCCACCACGCGGGCCGCCCCGAACGTGCCGTCCGCCGTCACCTCGGCGACGAGGAGCTCCGTACCGTCCCAGGGCATCCGCGGATGATCCCAGCCGATCCAGGCGGCATGGCGGCCATCGGGCGAGACCCGGGGCGAGGTGACGAACCGGTGGCGTCCGTCGGACAGTTCACGCAGCGCGCCCCGGTCGTCCGCGGCCGAACCGTCGAGCGGCACGGCGACCAGGACCCGCCGCAGATCCTCGGGTCCTTCACCGGTGAACTCCTCGAGCACGCACCACACCTCACCCCGGTCGGCGCGGATCTGCGGATCGGCCCAGCGCAGCCCGCCCCCCACCTGCGACACCGGCGTCAGCGGTACGGGCACCGCTCCGGGCTTGTCCGGCTCGTAGGCATGGAGCCGCTGGTCCGCGAACTCGCAGAACACCAGGAGCGGTCCCGAGGAGCCGACCGCCCCGGCCCAGGGGTGTCCGCCGTATTCGATGACACGGGTGCGTACATTCCAGGGCGCGGGCAGCACCGACTCCTCGCGCCCGTCGGCGTGCCGGCGCACCAGGGCGCGGCGGCCCGCCTCGGCCGGGCGCGGCTCGGTCCACCACACCTCGTCGCCGACGAAGCCCACCCACTCCGGCCGGCCGTCGTGCGACGCGGCGAGCGCGGCGTCGATCGGCGAGGGCCAGTCCCCGTATGGCTCGGTACGCACCATCTCCCCCATTCCGCTAGGCCGTTCGCAGAAAGCGGCTCAGCACCCTGGCGCCGAAGTGCAGCGCCTCGACGGGCACCCGTTCGTCGACGCCGTGGAACATCGCCGCATAGTCGTAGTCCTCGGGCAGCTTCAGGGGCGAGAAGCCATAGCCCGTGACGCCGAGGCGGGAGAACTGCTTGGCGTCCGTCCCTCCTGACATGCAGTACGGAACGACATGCCCCTCCGGTTCGAATTCTTCGAGGGCGGCGCGCATTTTCCGGTAGACGGAGGAGTCGACCGGCGCTTCGAGCGCTACCTCCCGGTGGTGGAACTCCCAGTCCACATGCGGTCCGGTGAGTTCGTCGAGGGTGGCCCTGAACTCCTCTTCCCCGCCCGGCAGATAGCGCCCGTCGACATAGGCCACGGCCTCGCCGGGGATCACATTGACCTTGTATCCGGCCTGCAGCATCGTCGGGTTGGCGCTGTTGCGCACCGTCGGCTCGACCAGCGCCGCGGCCCGGCCCAGCTTGCCGAGCAGCGCGTCCACGTCGAAGTCCGGCGCGTGGACGTCGGTGTCGACGCCGTGCAGCCTGGCGAGTTCGGCCAGTGCCGCCCGTACGGTCGGAGTCAGCCGCACCGGCCACTGGTGCTCGCCGATCCGTGCGATGGCCTGGGCGAGATGGGTCACCGCATTGGCCCGGTTCACCTTGGAGCCGTGGCCGGCCCTGCCCCTGGCGGTGAGCTTCAGCCAGCCCGTGCCCCGCTCACCGGCCGCGATCGGATAGAGCCGCATCCCGGGAGCGGCGTGGAACGTGAACGCCCCTGATTCGCTGATCCCTTCCGTACATCCTTCGAAGAGTCCCGCGTGCCGGTCGGCGAGGAAACCGGAGCCGTCCTCGGCGCTGGCCTCCTCGTCCGCCGTGAACGCGATGACGAGATCGCGCCGTGGCCGGATGCCCTGGCGGGCCCAGGAGCGGACGACCGAGAGGATCATCGCGTCCATGTTCTTCATGTCGACCGCGCCCCGGCCCCACACGACGCCGTCGCGGATCTCCCCGGAGAACGGGTGGACCTGCCAGTCGTCGGCCTGTGCCGGCACCACGTCCAGATGACCGTGCACGAGCAGCGCATCGGCCGAAGGATCGGTGCCCTCGATCCGCGCCACGACATTGGCTCGCCCGGGGGTGCGCTCCAGGAGGGTGGGTTCCAGGCCCGCGCCCGCCAGTTGCTCCGCCGCGTACTCCGCGGCGGGCCGCTCCTGGCAGTCGCCGCCGCCCCGGTTGGTGGTGTCGATCCGGATCAGGTCGGAGGTGAACCGGACCACCTCGTCGAGCCCGGTCGCGTCGACCCCGCTGTCCGTCTTCTGCGTGCTCTGCTCAGCCATATTGCTCCTCGACCGCGGCGGAGACGACCGTGGTGACCGCCTTGAACGTACGAATCCCCTCATACATGGTCGGACTTGTGTACGCCACCTTCCGTTCCCCGGAGCGCGCGACCCCCGGCACCACGGTCGCGGCCTGCGACAGGTGCTCGGCGTCGAACTCCAGCTCCACGGTGAACGGGCCGCCCCGCACGGGTTCATGACGCACCGCCAGAGCAGCTGCCTCTTTGGCCGCGGCCCGGATGTCGGCGGCGGTGCGGGCCGGGGTGCGGCACACCGCCGCGTACCGCGACACGTGGTCCTTCACCGCGACCTTGAGCGCGCCCGGTGCATAGCCCAGGGCGTCCTCGCAGGTCAGATCGTCACCCGTGACCAGGACCACCGGCACACCGAACTCGGCCACCACATGCGAGTTGAGCAGGCCTTCGCTCGCCCGCACGTCGTTCACCCACACCCCGGTGATGGAGTTGGCCAGATACGTGTGCGCCAGCACCCCCTCCGTACCGGCGCCCGTGTGATAGCCGATGAAGGCGATCCCGTCCACGTCACCGTGCTGTACCCCCTCGACCATGCTCAGCGACTTGTGCCGGCCGGTGAGCATCTCGGCCCGGTCGTCGAGCTTTTCGAGCAGCAGATTGCGCATGGACCAGTGCGCCTCATTGATCAGCACCTCGTCGGCGCCGCCGTCGAAGAAGCCGAGCACCGCCGCGTTCACATCCGAGGTGAACAGGGAGCGGCAGCGCTCCCATTGCGGATGGCCCGGCAGCACATCGGCAGGCCAGGTCACACCGGTGGCGCCTTCCATGTCGGCGCTGATGAGGATCTTCATGCGGAAGACCGTACGCGCTGCGCCGAGGCGTCACTAGCCCTGTGGATAACTGTCGCTGGACTGGACCTCTGGCTTTTCCACAGGGGTTGCCGGCGGCCTCGGCCGCACCTCGCACAGTCCCCCTCCACACCCCTGGAACAGGGCAAAGAAGCGCTTATGCGGCACAGTGTCCGCGGCAAGGACCGTGACGGCAGGAGGCACGTGCATGAAGACCATCGGGCTGATCGGCGGCATGAGCTGGGAGTCGAGCGCCGAGTACTACCGGCTGCTCAACGAGTTCACCCGGGAGCGGCTCGGCGGGCTGCACTCCGCGCGCTGCGTCCTGTACTCCGTGGATTTCGCGGAGATCGAGGAACTGCAGGTCGCGGGCGAATGGGACGCGGCCGGAAAGATTCTCGCGGACGCCGCGCGCAGCGTGGTCGCCGCGGGCGCGGACATGGTGCTCATCTGCACCAACACCATGCACAAGGTCGCGGACGCGGTGCAGGACGCGGTCCCTGTTCCGCTGCTGCACCTCGCCGACACGACGGCGGCCGCGGTCACGTCCGCCGGGATGCGCCGGATCGGTCTGCTCGGCACGGCGTTCACCATGGAGCAGGACTTCTACCGCGGCCGTCTCGCCAGGCACGGACTCGATGTGCTGGTACCCGGCCCCGAGGAGCGAGCTCTCGTCCACCGGGTCATCTACGAGGAGCTCTGCCTCGGTGTCGTACGGGAGGAGTCCCGCGCCGCGTACCGTGCCGTGATCGACGGGCTGGTCCGCGAGGGCGCGGAGGGCATCGTCCTGGGCTGCACGGAGATCGAGCTGCTGATCGGGCCCGGTGACAGCCCCGTTCCCGTCTTCCCCACGGCCCGCCTGCACGCCGAGGCGGCGGTGGCGCTGGCCCTGTCGGACAGCTGACCGAAGGGCCCGCCCACCGGTCGGAACCGGCGGTGGAGCCGGCCCTGTCGGACGGCTGACCGAAGGGCCAGCTCACCGGTCCAGATGCCGCGCCCACGCGAAGCAGTAGCAGCCGAAGCAGAAGATGCCGAGCCCGAGCGCCGTCAGCAGAGCCGGTCCGAACGGCTGCTCCAGAACCTTCCGCAACGCCTGGTCGAGACCGCCCGACTTGTCGGGCTCGTGGGTCAGCGCCGCCCAGCCGAACAGGACACCGACGACACCGAGGGCCACCCCCTTCGCCGTGTGACCCGCGCGACCCAGCCATGTGTACGCCGTCCCCGTGGTCCCTCGCGTACCCCGCCGCTCGAACGTGTCCAGGAACTTGTCGGTGAAGGCCTTGCGCACCGAAGCCACGCCGATCCCGATGATCACCGCACCGACGGCGGCGACGAGGGCCTGCCCGGGCGGCAGGTCCATCAGCCGCGCCGTCAGGCTGTCGGTGGTCCGTTCACCGTCCTGGGCGCCCGATCCCAGGGCGATCTTGAGCGCGCTGGTGCCCAGCACTCCGTACACGACCGCCTTGCAGAGGGACAGCATCCGCTTCCACCGCCGGTTGTCGGCCCAGCGGTGTCCGAAGGCGGCCTCGACCAGCTGCCAGACGACAAGCAGGTACATGCCCACGGCGGTCGCCCAGACGATCGCACCGCCCAGCGGCTGACGCGCCAGCTCCTCGATCGCCCCGGTTGGCGAGGCGGGCCCGGAACGGTCGCCGAAGGCCAGCTGCACGGCGAGCCAGCCGACGACGAGGTGCACGAGACCGTACGCGATCAGACCGAGCCGGGCCGCGCGGTCGACCCAGTCGCTTCGATCCGTACGCCTGCCCAAGCGCCGGGCCCGGCGGGAGAGTTCGCTCATGGCGGGTCGTATGGCCCGAACCGCCGCCCTTACACCCGGAGAATCCGGTTACCTATCGCACCCCGACGACCGCACGCCCCGCCGGATGGAGCTGGCGCACCAGGAATTCCTCCGTGTCCGCCGTGAAGAACCCCGAGATGCCGCGCATCAACTGCAGCGCGGCAGTGACCCGTCCGGGCAGCGGCCGCGGCAGGGCCGCCAGAGGCAGGGCGTCCAGGCGGGGTCCTGTGCCCGCCGCTTCCAGGGCCAGTTGGGCCTGGCCGAGATCGCCGGCCCGCAGATGCGCGAGCGCGCGCCGCACGCCGCCCGCGGCGCGCTCCACCACGGAGAGCAGCGAGGTGATGCCCGACAGGTCCTGGGTGTCGGACAGATGCGGTGCAGGAGACCCGGCGACCTGAACTCCCTGTTCGCGGGCCGCAAGCCGCAGTTGTGTACCCGCCTGGTCGAGGATCTTGACGATCGCACTCAGCCGCCCGGTGTCGTAAGACGCCATGGGGATCTCCCCTTCGCTCAAGGCCGGTCCGCTCGAGGCGCGGAGGGCGCGGAAGCACGCACCTTCAGACCTATCTCCCGGGCGCACCCGGCCCGAACCCCCGGGAGGGGGCGCACATCCTGCGCAGAGGCGCCCGCCGGTGGGTCGCGTGCGCCCGTGGGTGCGGTACGCGACGCCCGCGGCAGGCATGCCTCAACCGGGCCCGGGTACACGGGACTTCCTGCCCGCCTCCCCCACCCTTCCGGAGAGCAGTGATGGCGCAGTCCTCCGTCCGGCGCGCCACCCGTACGAGCGGGGGCCGCGTCCGTAAGCCCCGTGAGCGCCCCGACGCCCCGCCACGCGCCCCGGTCCCCTGGCCGGTCCGCGCCCTCGCGATGCTCCTTGCGTGTGCCGCGATGGTGGTGTTCGGTGTGCTGCTCGCCCGGCTGACCCTGCAGCCCTCCTCCGCCTCGGTGCCGCTCACGCACACCAATCTGCGGCCCGGCGACTCGATCCGCGACTATCTCTCCCAGCCGGCGTTCCGCGACACCGTCAAACAGCTCGGCGGCAACATCATGCTCGGGGTGCCCTTCGGCGTCCTGCTGCCGGTGATCGCGCCCAAGGCGCGTGGCGTGCTGCGGGTACTCGCCGCCACGACCCTGGTCATGCTGTGCGTCGAGGTGGTGCAGGGCCTGGTCATCACCGGCCGGGCCTTCGACATCGACGACGTGCTGCTCAACACCAGTGGGGCGCTGCTCGGTTACCTGCTCATCGGGCGCCGGCTCTCCCGCTCGATCCACCCGCCTCGTCGGCGCCGCTTCTGGTGGTACGGCAGGCCGCCCGAGTCACATGACACCGGTACCCGTACGAAGGCGGAAGCGGGGCGGCGTCCCCGTAAGAAGGCACGAGTTTCCCGCGAGCAGGCCGACCGGCCCCCTGAGAAAGCCGACCGCCCCCGTGTGAGGACAAGGTGGCTCCGCCGGAAAGGAGTGACCCGCTGAACGACCCGCACAGGGTCAGCGAGCCGCCCCGTCCCCCGCCGAGCCGCCAGGCCCACGGTCCGCCGGGCTCCCAGGCCCACCGTCCGCCGAGCCGCCAAGCCCTCCGCCCACCGAGCCCAGCGCCCCGCCACCCCGCCCGTGCCGCACCGCCACCGTCTCGGCGACGATCGAGACCGCGACCTCCTCGGGTGTGCGTCCCCCGAGGTCGAGTCCGATGGGCGACCTCAGCCGTGCCAACTCGGCCTCGCCGACGCCCGCTTCCCGCAGCCGGCGGTTGCGGTCCTCATGGGTGCGCCGCGAGCCCATCGCCCCGACGTACGCGACCGGCAGCCGCAACGCCAGTTCCAGGAGCGGCACATCGAACTTGGGATCGTGGGTGAGCACACACAGCACGGTGCGCCCGTCGACCGGGGTCCTGGCCAGATACCGGTGCGGCCAGTCGACCACGATCTCGTCCGCCTCCGGGAAGCGGGCCCGGGTGGTGAACACCTCGCGCGCATCGCACACGGTCACGTGATAGCCGAGGAACTTGCCCGCCCGCACCAGCGCGGCGGCGAAGTCGATCGAGCCGAAGACGATCATCCGCGGGGGCGGCAGGCTCGACTCCACGAACACGGTGAGTCCACCGGGGCACCGCGAACCGTCCTCGGACAGTTCGACGGTGCCGGTGCGGCCCGCGTCGAGCAGCGCTTTCGCCTCGTAGGCGAGGGTCCGTGCGAGGGAGTCCGGCAGCCTTGCCTCGTACGATCCGTCCGTACGCACCATCAAGGCCTGCCCCACCAGCTCGGCCGGCCCCCGCATCACGCGCGCGAGCGCCACGCCATCGCCCCGGCCGGCGGCCTCGACAGCCCTGGCGAACACGGCGCGTTCGGCGCCGACCGGGGTGACCAGGATGTCGATCACCCCACCGCAGGTGAGCCCCACCGCGAAGGCGTCCGCGTCGCTGTATCCGAACCGTTCGAGCACGGGGGCGCCGTCCACCAGCGCCTGCGCGCACAGCTCGTACACGGCACCCTCGACGCAGCCGCCGGAGACGGACCCGATGACCGTGCCCTCGGCGTCCACGGCGAGTGCGGCGCCCGGACCGCGCGGTGCGCTGCCGCTCGCGCCGACGACCGTGGCGACGGCGAAGGCCCGGCCTTCGGCCAGCCACTCGGTCAGCTCCGCGGCGATGTCAAGCATCAGGAGACTCCCCTGAACGGCCCCCGTCCACCGACTCCCCGGAACGGCCGCCGTCCACGGAATCCCCGGAAAAGCCCCCGCCCGGGGACTCCCCGCACAGAACCCGGTCCGGACGGATCGGCAGCCGACGGTGCCGTACCCCTGTCGCATGCCGGACGGCGTTGGCGATCGCCGCGGCCGCCCCGACGACGCCGATCTCGCCGACGCCCTTGATTCCGATCGGATCGCCCGGCATGGGGTCGTCCACCCAGTCCGCCTCGATATGCGCCACATCGGCATGGGAGGCGACGTGATAGCCCGCGAGATCCGCGCCCACGAGAGAGCCGGAACGCCCGTCGCGTGCCGCTTCCTCGTGCAGCGCCATGGAGAGGCCCCAGACCATCCCGCCGACGAGCTGGTTGCGCGCGGTCAGCGGATTGACGATCCGTCCCGCCGCGAACATGCCCAGCATCCGCCGCACCCGCACCTCACCGGTGCCCGGGTCCACGGCGACTTCGGCGAACTGGGCGCCGTAGGAGTGCCGTTCGGCCGGCTCCTGTCCGGCGAGCGCCGTCGTGCTGTCCGAGCGGACCGTCAGCCCGTCGGCCGGGATGTCCGCGCCGAGGGCGAGGCGCTCGCGCAGTTCCCCGGCCGCTGGCGTGATCGCCCAGGCCCAGGAGCTCGTGCCGGCCGAGCCACCCGCGAGCCACGCGGGACCGAACTCGCTGTCACCGATGCGGACTCGGACCCGTTCCGGGGCGACCCGCAGCGCGTCGGCCGCGACGATCTGGAGCGCGGTCCGCGCACCCGTACCGATGTCGGCCGCGGCGATCCGTACCGTGAACGTGCCGTCCGCCCAGGCCGTCACCGCCGCCGTGGACGGCACCGCGAACGCGTGGAAGGTGGCCGCCGCCGTCCCGGTCCCGAGCAGCCAGCGCCCGTCGCGCCGTACGCGCGGTCGCGGATCGCGCTCCGCCCAGCCGAACCTGCGGGCGCCCTCCTCGAAGCACGCGCGCAGATTCCGCCCGGCGAACGGCAGCCCGCTCAGCGGACCCGCCGACGGCTCGTTGCGCAGCCGCAGCTCGATCGGATCGAGTCCGCAGCGCTCGGCCAGTTCGTCGAGCGCCGATTCCAGGGCGAAGGATCCGGGCGCCATCCCCGGCGCGCGCATGGACGTCGGTGTGGGCACGTCCAGGCGGACGACCTGGGCGCTGGTGCGGTGCGCGGCCGCGTCGTACAGGACACGGCCCGCGGCCGCCGCAGGCTCCACGAACTCGTACACACTCGAAGTCTGACTCACCGAGCCGTGCGACAGCACCCGCAGCCGCCCGTCGGGGTCGGCGCCGAGGCGTACCCGCTGGTCGGTGGGGCTGCGATAGCCGGCCAGGCTGAACATCTGGCGGCGGGTCATCGCCACCCGCACCGGCCGCCGAAGCTCGGTCGCCGCCATCACGGCCGCGATCTGGTGCACCCGTACGGTCTTGGACCCGAAGCCCCCGCCGACGTGCTCGGAACGCACCCGTACGGTGCCCGGTTCCAGCTCGAAGGCCTTCGCCAGATCCTCGGCGGTCCAGCTCGCGCCCTGGTTGGAGTCGAGGACCTCGAGCCTGCCGTCCTGCCAGGAGGCGGTGGCGGCGTGCGGCTCCATCGGGTTGTGGTGTTCTTCCGGCGTCGTGTACGAGGCGTCGACGACCACGGCGGACGCGGCCAGCTCGGCCTCCTCGTCGCCCTTGGCCAGGGTTGCGGGCACCACGCCGTCCAGGGAGTACGCGTCCGTGCGCTCCCCCGGGAAATCCGTGTCGTGCGGCTCGGCCTCGTACTCGACGACCAGCGCATCGGCGGCCGCCCGCGCCTGCTCGGGGGTCTCGGCCACCACGAGCGCGACGGGCCAGCCCCAGTGCGGAACCCGGTCGTCCTGGAAGGCGCGCACGGTCGGATCGGGCGCCATGCCCATGATGCTGGGGTAATCGCCGCGTACCCGTGGGGCGTTGAGGTGGTGCAGTACGGCCACGACGCCGGGCATCGCGCGGACGGCCGCGTCGTCGATCGCCCGGATCCGGCCGCGCGTGATCGTGGACAGCACGAGGCTGCCGTGGGCCAGCGAGGTGAGCGGGATGTCGCCGGTGTAGCGGGCGGCCCCGGTGATCTTCTCGCGGCCCTCGACGCGGGTGCGGGCGGTGCCGAGTGCGGTGACGGCGGGCACGGTGGTGGTCATCGGGCCACTCCCTCCTGGTCGTGGCCGGCGGGTCCGGTGGGTTCGGCGGGTCCGGTCGGTTCGGCCGGCCCGGCGAGTTCGGCGGGTCCTGTCGGTTCGGCCGGCCCGGCGAGTTCGGCGAGTTCAGTCAGGACGGCGATCGTGAGGTTGCGCAGCAGCGTCACCTTGTACGCGTTGTCGGTGAGCGGTGCCGCGGCGGCGAGCTCGGCGTCCGCGGCCGCCGCGAAGGACGCGGCATCGGCGGGGGCGCCGCGCAGGGACGCCTCGGCGGTATGCGCCCGCCACGGCCGTGACGCCACGGCGCCGTACGCCAGCCTGACCTCCCGCACCACTCCGTCCCGCACCTCAAGGGCCGCCGCGACCGAACCGATCGCGAAGGCGTACGAGGCGCGCTCACGCACCTTGCGGTAGCGCGAGCGGACCGGCGCCGGCGGCAGGGTCACCGCGGTGATCAGCGCGCCGGCCGGCAGCGCGGTCTCCCGGTGCGGGGTGTCGCCGACCGGAAGGTAGAAGTCGGACAGCGCCAACTCCCCCGCGCCTTGGGCCGTTTGATACGAGACCACCGCGTCGTAGGCGGCCAGGGCCACGCCCATGTCCGAGGGGTGCACCGCCACGCAGTGGTCGGAGGCGCCGAGGACGGCGGCGTTGCGGTGCTCGCCCCCGACGGCCGGGCAGCCGCTGCCGGGTTCGCGCTTGTTGCAGGGCTGGGTGATGTCCGTGAAGTAGCCGCACCGGGTGCGCTGCAGCAGATTGCCGCCGACGGTCGCCATGTTCCGCAGCTGCCCGGATGCCCCCGCGAGAACCGCCTGGGTCAACGCCGGGTAGCGTCGGCGGACTTCGGGGTGTGCGGCGAGATCGCTGTTGGTCACCGTGGCACCGATCCGCAGACCGCCCTCCTCGGTGAGGTCGATCCCGTCGAGCGGCAGCTCACGGATGTCGATCAGCCGCTCGGGGCTCTCGACACCGGCCTTCATCAGGTCGACGAGATTGGTGCCGCCACCGAGGAAACGGGCCCCGGGATCGGCTCCGAGCAGGGCCACGGCACCTGCGACATCGGCGGCACGGCGATAGGCGAACTCCTTCATGCCGCGCTCCCCTCGCCCGGCCCGGTGTGCGTATGCCGTGCTCCGGCCGCGTATCCGACGGCCTGCACGATCGACATATACGCCCCGCAGCGGCAGAGGTTCCCGCTCATCCGCTCCCGGATCTCCTCCGGGGTCAGCGGCTGCGGTGCGGCTTCGGGGTGGACATCGTCGGTCGCGGCGCTCGGCCAGCCGGCCGCGTGCTCCTCGATCACGGCGATGGCCGAACAGATCTGCCCGGGCGTGCAGTAACCGCACTGGAATCCGTCGAACTCGAGGAACGCCTGTTGTACGGGGTGGAGTTCACCCTCGGCGCCCGGTCCGGCGCCCGGTCCGGCGCCCTGCCCGCCGACACCTTCGATCGTGGTGATCTCGCGCCCTTCGGCCGCGACGGCGAGCTGCAGACAGGCCAGCGAGCGCCGCCCGTCGACCAGGAGCGTGCAGGCTCCGCACTGCCCGTGGTCGCAGCCCTTCTTGGTGCCGGTCAGATCGAGCCGCTCGCGCAGGGCGTCGAGCAGAGTGGTGCGGTGGTCGACGGTCAGCGCGTGCTTCTCGCCGTTGACATGGAGGATGATGGCGCCGGCCGTCCGGGAGGCGGTCGGGTCGGACGTGATCATGAGCTGGCCCTCTTTCGCGTGACCGCGGTGGGGGTGCAGACCGGGCCCGCCATGACCGGCGGTGTCCAACGGCTGCGGATCTCGGTACCCTGAAGTCAAACGGACAGCTGTCCGTTAACCGAGAACGTACCGGACAGCTGTCCGCTTCGCAAGGGAACACGGCGACGGCCGCCCGCACAGGGGGACGTGGCAGGAGGAATGAGGCAGCCCATGGGCGAGCAGCGACCGGACGAGGCGCAGAAGTCGGCGGCCCTGCGCTCGGACGCACAGCGCAACCGCGAGCGGATCCTCGAGGTCGCACTGGCCGAGATGACGCGCGATCCGGGGATCCCGCTGAGCGCGATCGCCCGCACGGCGGGCGTCGGGCAGGGCACCTTCTACCGCAACTTCCCTAGCCGGGACGACCTGGTCCTCGAGGTCTTCCGGCACGAGATGGCGCAGGTGGCCGAGAGCGCGGCCCAGCTCCTGCGGACCCTGGCGCCGGACGAGGCGCTGCGTGCGTGGATGGACCGGCTCGCCGAGCACGCGCTGGCGAAGGCGGGCCTGATGGAGGCGCTGCGCCACGCCATGAGCGCGACCGGCGCGCAGAAGCCGTCGCCGGCCGACCTGATGGCCGCGGTGGGCAGGGTGCTCACCGCGGGGCAGGGGGCCGGCACGGTGCGCCCCGGGGGGGCGGGGGGAGGGCGCGT
>NZ_JAEIMH010000004.1:101943-117788 GCF_016464295.1 Streptomyces sp. N35
GCCGCGGGCCACCCTGGTGGCCGGGGGGAGGGGCCGCCCCACCGGGGGCCAGGAGGCCGGCACGTTGCGCACCGGTGTGACGGCGGAAGACTTCTTCTATCTGATCGCGGGACTCTTCAGCATCCCGGCCGACGAACAGTGGAAGGAGCGGTCCACGCGGATGCTCGATCTGGTGATGGACGGTCTGCGCGCCAGGAGCTGACCGGGGCCCCGGGCAGCCACAAGATCCGCCGACCAGACCCTCCGAGAGCCTGGGCAGGACAGATCCTCCGGCCAGACCCTCCGAGAGCCTGGGCTGGCACAGATCCGCCGACCAGACCCTAGGACCGCCCCACCACCAGCCACTTGGACGGCAGCTCGATCCGCGTCCCGTCCGCCGTGTAGTCCGTGGTGATCAGCGGCATCTCGCCGCTCGCGAGGACATCGAGACCGACCGCGGCGAACAGCTCCAGGACGGCCGCGTCCGAGACCTCCGCGGGCGCGATGCCGTGCTGGAACACCGGCAGCAGCTTGGGCGGCGGGCCCGCGGGACCCTGGGCGAGACCCATCAGGATCGGGCCGGCCCGTTCGGAGAGTTCCACGACGAAGGCGCGGCCCCGGGCGCCGACCAGGGCCGCGATCGAGTCCGCGAGCGGGCGGCGGTCCTCGGGTTCGCACTGGTGCAGCACGCCGCGCATATAGACGTTGGCATCGCCCAGTTCGTCGCGCAGCGCCTCGACGGCCGCCTTGTCGACGGCGTCCAGCTGCCGGTACTCGGCCCGGCCCGAGGTGTCGGGCGCGGCCTGGTCGGCATGTTCGGCGTGCTCGATCGCCGCCTGCGAGAGGTCCACACCGACGACGCGCGGGAAGCGGTCGGCGAGGAAGCGGGTCTGGGTACCGTTGCCGCAGCCCAGGTCCACCAGTGGCAGGCCCAGGGCCGCCAAGTGCGGTTCGGCCAGGGCGAGATGGAGGCCGGCGGTCAGGGCCGGCTCCGCATCCCAGAAGACGGCGCCCTGTTCTTCCGGCGCTTCGCGCCAGAACCCCTCCCACGCCTCTTTGTACCGACTCGTCACGCTCATGACCGACTCTCCCCAGGTTGTCGCATGTAGAGATCGGTCTACCTCCGGCACCGGCATGCGGACAAGCCACCGGCGCATACCTTCACCGATCGTTCGAGCCGCGCACGCCGCTTGAGCGCCTTCGCGCGCCCCCTGCTCTTGAGTACCTTCGCGCCCCCGACCCCACCTGCGGCGAGGCTCAGCGCCGGCGCCCGGGCAGCCCCAGCTCGAACCACACGGACTTGCCGGCCGCGGTCCGGCTCGCTCCCCACTCGCGCGCCAGGCGCTCCACCACGTTCAGGCCGCGTCCCGCTTCATCTGCGGGCCCTGCGCTGCACAGCGTGGGCAGGGTGTGGTCGTCGTCCTCGACCTCGCAGAGCAGGACGTCGGTCCGTACGAGCCTCAGCCCGACATGCCTGCCGTGTGCGTGCCGTACGGCATTGGTGACCAGCTCGCCGACCAGCAACTCGGCGTTCTCCGCGACCGCTTGCAGATCCCAGGCCGCCAGCCGCTCGCGCACCAGGCGCCGGGCGCGGCCCGCCTCGCGTGGATCCAGGGCGAGTTGCCAGTGCGCCACGTCCTGGGGCGTCACTCCGTTGAGCCGGGCCATCAGGAGCGCCACGTCGTCCTTGCGGCCGCCCCGGGTGTTCAGCGCGCGGATGATCGTGTCGCAGGCGTCGTCCATCGAGGCGGCAGGGTGCGCGGCCGATTCGCAGAGAGTCGCGAGCCCGACGCCGATGTCCTCGCCGCGCATCTCGACCAGACCGTCGGTGCACATGACCAGGCGGTCGCCGGGCTCCACCGGCACCCGTACGGTCTCGAAGGGCACTCCCCCGACGCCGATCGGGGCGCCGGTCGGCAGGTCGAGCAGTTCGCTGCGGCCGTCCTCGGCGCGCACCACCACGGGTGGGATGTGTCCGGCGTTGGCGATCTGCAGCTCACCCGCGATCGGGTCGTACACCGCGTACAGGCAGGTGGCGAGGTAGTTCTCGCCGAGCCGCTGGGCGAGGTCGTCGAGATTGCGCAGGAGCTGCGCGGGTGGCAGGTCCAGTGCCGCCATCGTCTGTACGGCGGTCCTCAACTGCCCCATCATCGCGGCCGAGTTGAGCCCGTGCCCCATCACATCCCCGACGACGAGCGCGGTGCGCGAGCCCGGCAGCTTCACCGAGTCGAACCAGTCGCCGCCGACCCGCCCGAGCAGCGTGCCCGGCAGATAGCGGGTGGCGATGTCGCAGCCGGCCATCCGCGGGGCGATATGCGGCAGCATCGAGTCCTGCAGCGTCTCGGCGACGCTTTCCTGGTACGTGTACATGCGCGCGTTGTCGAGCACGAGCCCGGCGCGGGCGGCCAGTTCGGCGCCCGTCACGCGGTCCATGTCGTTGAAGACCGGCCGCTCGGGGTGACGGAGCAGGATCATGAAGCCGAGCACCACATTGCGCGCCTTGAGCGGGACGACAAGCATCGAGCGGTTGCTGATCAGCGGCCGGATGTCCCGCTTCTCGAACTGCGCCGCGATCTTGGTGCCCATCTCCTCGCTGATCCGCGGCACGAGGACCGGCTGCCCGGTGGTCATGCACTGGAAGAACGGGGTGTGCACGGGGAACGGCATGGACTCGCCGACCGGCACCACATCGTCCCAGCGCCCCGGTTCATCGGTGTGCTCGAGCGCGACCCGGTGCCACATGGTGGTGGCGTCCGGCGGGCCGTCCGGGAAGCCCTCGCCGGCGACGACCTGTTCGCGCAGATACGTCCCGGCGACATCCGTGAAGCGGGGCACGACCGCCCGGCTCACCTCGATGATCGTCCGGGACAGGTCGAGCGAGGTGCCGATGCGTCCGGAGACCTCGTTGAGGAACTCGAGATGTTCGCGCACGGCGGCGTACTCGAGATCCTCCGCCTCGTCCGGCACCTGGCGCGGCTGCGGGAGCGCACCCTGCGCGGCGGCGCGCTGCCGGCGCGCACGGCGCTCGGCGCGGCGCGGGACACCCCAGTCGGGCGTGACGGGGACGCGGTCGCTCTGGCTGAACTCCAGGACGGGGTAGCCGAGTTCCAGCACCTGGGAGACGATCCGCGAGCTCTCGCCGACGCTCATGCTCGGCAGGATCTCGGGCAGTCGGCGGGCCAGCTCGTCCGCACCGTCGAACTCGGTGTGCAGGGCGAATCCGGGAGCGATCCGCTCCACGGCGCCCGCTTCCTCGCCGTTCTCGTCGGCGTGGATGCCGCCCACGTCCGCCGCGAGCACGAGCAGCCGCTCGGGTCCGGGACCGACCAGCGGATAGGCCCACCACAGGACGTCGATGCGGTCGGGCCCCGGGTCGCCGAGACGGGCGCGCCCCGCCGCCGTGTAGGAGGTGCGCCCACCGAGGGAGGCCTCCAGATCGGGGCCGAAGTCGCGATACGCGTCGTAGTCCTCGTACGCACCGCGGGCGCGCGGCTCGTCCGGGAGCGCCCCGGAGACGGGCAGCAGGTCGACGGCGGGGCGGCCCACCGCTTCCTCGCGGGTGTGGCCGAAGAGCCGGCGTGCGCCGGTGCTCCAGTGCGAGACGAGGCCCGCGCCGTCCACCACGACCACGGCGAGGGGGATCCGGCCGGTGACGGCGTGCTGCGCGTCCGGCTCGAGTCCCTTGCCGTGCTCCATGGGCTCGCCGCGTCCCCGCAGGGGATCCCTGGACCGTTCCATCGTCTGGGCTCCCCTCCTCCCGAAGGCGCCCGCGGGCGCACCGAAGCTCTGTGCCGACATCAACCACGGTACGGCGGTGGCGCCTTGCCATGTGCGGCAACGGGGAAATAGGGGCGCACACGCGCCCCTGCCTCCAACTGTCAGTCCTCGTGCCCGAGTTGGAGATCCCGTTCGGTCCGCCCGCCGCCCGCGACCTGCAGCACCGTGGCCACCGGCGGGTAGCCCGCGGCGATCACCGTGTACTCGCCGGAGGACAGGTCGACGAAACGGAAGGTGCCGTCGGGGCCCGTGGTGAGCGTGTCGACCACATTTCCGGCCGCGTCGAGCAGCGTCACACGGGCGTCCTCGACGGGCCGTCCGCCGCTCGCCCGTACGGTGCCGCGCAGCACCGCGCCGCCGGCCAGCTCGATGTCCTGCCGGGTCTCGCGCGAGGCCTGCACGCTGACCGGCAGCGCGGCCGGGCGGAAGGCGGGCGCGCTGGCGGCAAGGGTGTACTCCCCCGCCACCAACTCGTTGATCACATAGCCGCCTTCACGTCCGCTGCGGGTGCTGGCCACGACGTCGCCGCGCACATCGGTGAGCGTCACGGCGGCGTCCCGCACGGGCGAACCCTCGGCGGTCAGGACGATCCCGGCGAGCCGTCCGGCGCCGCCGAGCACCACGTCCAGCTCGACGGGCCGTTCGCCGACCGTGACGGAGACGGCCTGCGGCTGGTGACCGCCGGCGGCCGCGATCAGGACGTACGCGCCGGGGCCCGGCGTGGACAGCGCATAGCGCCCGTCCTCGCCGCTGCCGCCGCGGCCGATCTGCTGGCCTTGGACGTCGATCAGGGTGAGGGCGGCGCGCGGGACGGTGGTCCCGTCGGAGTGCTGCACCGTCCCGCAGACGGGGACCCCGGCCGCGTACGCCGCACGGGCCTGCGGGATCTGGGTGGCGGGCTCGGCGGCGGGGGCGTTGTGGGACACCAGCGGTTTCTCCTTCAGGAACAGGGCGAGGACGAAGCCGAGCAGCAGCACCGGCACGAGGTAGAGGAAGATCCGCGGCATGGCGTCCGCGTACGCCTGGATGTAGCCGTCCCTGAGTGCGGGCTCCATGGCGTGGACGAGCTGCGGGGTGATCGATTCGGCGTCCGGCAGGTCGGCGCCGGCGGGCAGCCGGTCGGCGAGCGCGTCGGTGAGACGGCTGGCGAAGAGGGTGCCGAAGACCGCGGCTCCCACGCTGCCGCCGATCTGGCGGAAGTAGTTGTTGGCGCTGGTGGCGGTGCCGAGGTCCGAGGGCGGCACCGCGTTCTGCACGGCGAGGATCAGCACCGGCATGATCAGGCCGATGCCGACGCCGAGCACGGCCATCCAGATGCTGTATTCGAGCTGCGAGGTGTCGGTGTCCAGGAGCGAGAGCAGCCACATGCCGACGGCCGAGGCGAGCCCGCCGACGATCGGATACACCTTGTAGTGACCGGTCTTGCTGATCAGCTGGCCGGAGACGATAGAGGCGATCACGATGCCGCCCATCATCGGCAGCATCAACAGGCCCGACTCGGTGGCGGTCGCGCCGTCGACCATCTGCAGGAAGGTCGGCAGATAGCTGGCCGCACCGAAGAGCCCGACACCGATCACCGCCCCGACCAGGCTGGTGAGGTTGAACGTCGCGTCCCGGAACAGGTGCAGCGGGATGAGGGGTTCGGCCGCGTACTTCTCCGCGACGAGGAACAGGACCGTCGAGACCACGGCGCCCGCGGCGAGTCCGAGGATGACCCGGTCGCCCCATTCGTACTCCGTACCGCCCCAACTGGTGAGGAGTACGAGGCAGGTGGAGGCGGCCGCGAGCAGCACCGAGCCGAGCACGTCGAGGCGCGGCCTGACCTTGGGCTTCGGCAGCTTGAGCACCACCGCGACGACGGCGAGGGTGATCAGGCCGAAGGGCACGTTGAAGTAGAAGCACCAGCGCCAGGAGGCGTGGTCGGTGAAGAAGCCGCCGAGCAGGGGTCCGGCCACGGAGGCGAGACCGAAGGCGGCGCCGATCAGGCCCATGTAGCGGCCGCGTTCCCGCGGCGGGACGATATCGGCGATGATCGCCTGCACACCGATGAACAGGCCGCCGGCGCCGATCCCTTGGATCGCGCGGAAGGCGATCAGCTCGTTCATGGAGCGCGACCAGCCGGCGAGCGCCGAGCCGATCACGAAGACGACGATCGCGAACTGGAAGACGCCCTTGCGCCCCCACAGGTCGCCGAGCTTCCCGTAGATCGGCAGGCCGATGGTCGAGGTAAGCAGATACGCGGTGATCGCCCACGGCATCCGGTCGAGACCCTGCAGATCACCGACGATCTTGGGCAGGGCGGTGGCGACGATCATCTGCTCGAGCGCGGCGAGCAGCAGGGCGAGCATCAGTCCGACGAAGACCAGCCGCACCTGGCGCGGGCTGAGGTCGGCGGACTGCTCGGGCGGCGGTCCGGGCAGTCGCGGGGGCGCCTCGGCCGGCGCCTCTTTCACCAATGTGGTCCCGCTGGTCCCGCCCACAGAGCCGCTCCCCTCGTCGCGCTTATCGCTCAATTCCCGCCAATACGCGACAACTGCGATAAGCGCGACGAGTTACGGCAGAAAACCCTCCACCGATGAGAACCACTCGAAACGGTGACCGGGGCAACTACCCTTTCGAGTGGGCCGCTTCGCGCGGCTGGACCGCTTCACGCGGCAGGCTTCTCCATCTCGGCGGCGAGCTTGGCGAGTACGGCGTCGTAGATCCGGCCGAGGCCCTTGGGCGCGAAGGTCTTCTCGAAGAAGCCGCCGATACCGCCGGCGCCGTTCCACACGGTCCCCACGACAACGCGCGCCTTGCCCTCGCCGGCCGGGGTGACGGTCCAGGTGGTCACCATCGAGGAGTTGCGGTCCTTCTCGACCAGCTGCCCGTCGGTGGGCTCGTCGACCTCGAGCAGGCAGTCGCGGATGCGCTTGCTGGTGGCCTGCAGCTTCCAGTGCACGAGGGTGCCCTTGCCGTCGCCGCCCTCACGCACCTCGTACTCGCTGAAGTGCTCGGGCAGCAGCTTCTGACGCGTACCGCTGTAGTCCGCGATCGCGTCGAAGACATCGTCCGGCTCCGCCGCGATGATCCGCTCGGTCACGGCTTCGACCTGGGCCATGGTCTTTCCTCCACTGCTGCGTTACGGGGCTCCCCGCCTCCCCCTCCCCCGCCCCGGCCGGCGCCGCGCCCGCGCGGCCCGACCCCCCCGGCGGAGCCCATTGTGTCGCGCCGCACGCGAGGGCCGGTACGCGGGTGGGTCAGGCCTTGACATAAACGGCGCGACTGTACCCCTCGAGCTTCTGCACCAGATACGGGCCCGCGACCTCGAAGCCCGCCGGCAGTTCGGAGACGCCCTGGCCGCCGACGACCGCGTACGTGAGCAGCACGTCACCCTTGTCGACGCGGTACGTCCCCTCTGTGTGCACGATCCCGGACCAGACGCACTGCACCTTGGGCGGGCAGGGCGCCACCAGGTCCTCCATCGCGAAACGGCCGTCGCGTTCGAACGTGATCCGGCGCTCGTACGCGCGCCCGGCGCCGCCCCTCGGCGAGATCCAGGTACCGGCCACCTTGCGAGGGGCCTGGGCGTGCTGCCCGGTTCCGGGGCCGGGCTCGGCCGCGGAAGCCGTCGCGGCACCGAAGGCCGGCACGAGCAGCGCCACGGCCAGGACGTATCCCCACAAGCGAGTTGATCGAGTCATGCGGACAGCGTGTGACCGGCTCGGGCGCCCGGCAAAACACATTCGGCCGACTGGCGCCACGCCTCGCCCGACACCCCGTGGTCGACTGGCCCTCGGCGTGGCCCGACCGATGAGTTCTGCGCGCCGTGCCGGTCTGCAGACCGAAGACCGGCTCCCGGGAGGATGAGGCATGCGGAAACTGACCTTCGCCATGAACACGAGCCTGGACGGCTATGTCGCCGCGCCCGGAGACGACCTCGGCTGGAGCGTGCCGAGCGATGAGCTGTTCCAGTGGTGGTCCGACCGGGTGGGGGCGACGGACCTGGCCCTTTACGGGCGCAGGGTGTGGGAGGGGATGAGCTCCCACTGGCCGACCGCCGACAAGCAGCCTGGTGCCACACCGGCGGCGATCGAGTACGCGGGCCGCTGGCGGGACATGCCGAAGGTCGTGTTCTCCTCCACGGTCACGACGGTCGACTGGAACACCCGTCTGGTCACCGGCGACGCGGTCACCGAGATCACCAGGCTCAAGGCCGAGGAAGGCGGCCCCATGGACATCGTCGGCGCCACGCTCGCCGCGGCGGCCATGCGGGCCGGGCTGATCGACGAGTACGTGCTCGTCACCCATCCGGTCCTGGTGGGCGGCGGCACACCGTTCTTCACAGCCCTGGACAGCTGGGTGAACCTGAGCCTCGTGGAGACCCGGCCGTTTCCCGACGGCCTGCTGCTGACCCGGTACGAGACCAAGCGCTGAGCGCCCGACGCCGGATCGCCCCCTTCGCACCGTCCGGAGCTCTCCGCGCACGATCAAGGGAACATGTGTTCTATTCTATGGCCCAGTGCAACCGAGGAGGCTCCATGCGCTGGGACAACCTGACCCACGACCGACCGAGGGACGCCGCCCTGTTCGGTGCGGATGCCGTGACGACCCGGACGTTCGACACCCCCGAGTTCGCCGGAATGACCTTCCACGAGATCCGCGCGAAGTCGATCGTGAACCGGGTGCCGGGTGCCTCGCGGATGCCCTTCGAGTGGACGGTGAACCCGTACCGGGGCTGCACCCACGCCTGCGTGTACTGCTTCGCGCGCAAGACGCACAGCTACCTCGACCTGGACACCGGCCTCGGCTTCGACTCGCAGATCGTGGTCAAGGTGAACGCACCCGAACTGCTGCGCCGCAAGCTCGCCGACCGCCGCTGGCAGGGCGAGCACATCGCCATGGGGACGAATGTCGACTGCTACCAGAGGGCGGAGGGGCGGTACCGGCTCATGCCGGGCATCATCTCCGCGCTGCGCGACTACGCGAACCCCTTCTCGATCCTCACCAAGGGCACGCTGATCCTGCGCGACCTCGATCTGCTGCGGCAGGCCGCCGAGGTGACGGAGGTCGGCGTCTCCGTCTCCGTCGGCTTCACCGACCAGGCGCTGTGGCGCACGGTCGAACCGGGGACACCCTCGCCGGAGCGTCGGCTCGACGCCGTGCGCACCCTCACCGAGCACGGCATCGGCTGCGGTGTGCTCATGGCCCCGGTCATCCCGTTCCTCGGCGACTCCCCCGACCAGCTCCGCGCGACCGTACGCGCGATCGCCGCCGCCGGCGCCACCTCCGTCACCCCGCTCGTGCTGCATCTGCGCCCGGGCGCCCGCGAGTGGTTCATGGCCTGGCTCGGGCGCCATCACCCCTACCTCGTACGGCGATACGAGCGGTTGTACGCCGAGGGGGCCTACGCGCCGAAGTGGTACCAGCGGCGGATCACCCGTCATGTGCACGAACTGGCGACGGAGTTCGGGATCGGCCCCTCCTCGCCGGGCAAGGCCCGCCGCATCGAACGGCCCGCGACGGACCCACTGCCCCGGGTGCCTCAGCAGCCCCTGGTCCAGGAACCGACGCAGCTAACCCTCCTTTGACCGTTTCCCCTCGATTCGGTCAACTCCCAACAGAATTCGTCCTTCCGGGAGTCGTTTCCGGGACGATGCGGCGTGGGCTGTGGCATGCACAGTCCGAAGCCGGGCCGCGGGCAGCGGTCCGGATCCTCCGCACCGGGAGGTCAGATGAGAAAACGGACAGTGGCAATGTGCGGTGTCGCCGCCGTGGTGGGGGGACTGCTGAGCGCGGTCCCGTCGGCCGCGGGCACGCCGGCGGCCGACCGGGCCCCGACGGCGCGCACCACCCTCAAGTGGAAGGACTGCGCCACCGAGAACTATCCGACGCTGCAGTGCGCCTCGCTCAAGGTGCCGCTCGACCATGCGAAACCGGGCGGCAAGAAGATCACGCTCGCCCTCTCGCGGGTGCCGCACACTTCCTCCGCGAAGGCGTACCAGGGACCGCTCCTCGTCAACCCCGGCGGCCCCGGCGGCAGCGGTCTGACACTGGCCGGATTCGTGGCCGGTTCCCTGCCGAAGAAGGTCGCCGGAACCTATGACGTGATCGGCTTCGATCCGCGCGGCGTCGGCAGGAGCGAGCCGGCGCTGAACTGCCGGCCGGGTCACTTCGCACCGGTCAGGCCCGACACCGTGCCGTCCTCGCACAGCATCGAGCAGGCGAACCTCAAGCGGGCCAAGGCCTTCGCCGACGCCTGCGGCAAGAAGTACGGCTCGCTGCTGCGGTACATCGACACGGTCAGTGCCGTGCGCGACATGGACGCGATCCGGCGGGCGCTCGGCGCCAAGAAGATCAACTACTTCGGCTATTCGTACGGCACTTATCTCGGCGCGGTGTACGCGAAGCTCTACCCGGACCGGGTGCGCCGTGCGGTCCTGGACTCGATCGTCGATCCGACGGGTGTCTGGTACCGGGACAACATCGACCAGGACTACGCCTTCGACGCCCGCCACAAGGCGTTCTCGGCGTGGGTGGCCAAGCATGACGCCGCGTACAAACTCGGCAAGGACCCTGCGAAGGTCGAGGCCAAGTGGTACGCGATGCGCGCGGCCCTGGCGAAGAAGCCGGCCGGCAAGAAGGTGGGGGCGAGCGAGCTCGAGGACACCTTCATCCCCGGCGGCTACTACAACGGCTACTGGCCTTTCCTGGCCGAGGCGTTCGCGGCGTTCGTGAACGACAAGGACGACGCGCCGCTGATCGAGGCGTATGAGAACTTCGCCGCCGTCGACGCGTCGGGCGACAACGGGTACTCCGTGTACGCGGCGGTGCAGTGCCGGGACGCCTGGTGGCCCCGCGACTGGGGGCAGTGGCGGCACGACATGTGGAAGGCGCACGACAAGGCACCGTTCATGGCGTGGAACAACGCCTGGTACAACGCCCCTTGTGCGTTCTGGCCCACGAAGCCGCTGAGCCCGCCGGACGTCTCCAACTCCAAGCTGCCGCCGGTGCTGCTCTTCCAGGCCACGGACGATGCGGCGACTCCGTACGAGGGCGGTCTCGTCGTGCACCGCAAGCTGCACGGATCGAGCCTGGTCGTCGAGCAGGGCGGCGGCAACCACGGGATCACGCTGAGCGGCAACGCGTGCCTGGACAAGTACCTGGCGGATTACCTTGCTTCGGGGAAGGTGCCGCGGGGCAGCGGTGAGGTCGACGCGACCTGTGAGCGTCTGCCGGATCCGGAGCCCGAGGCGCCGGCGGCTGCCTCGTCGTCCGGCGGCGGGGCGACCTTGCACGGCTTGCTGGGGTACAGGTCCTGAGGGTCCTGAGGTGAGGGGTGGGGTGCGCCCTGAGGCGGATGCGCCCTGGGGCGGACCCCACCCTTTCCCATGGGGAACGGCGGCTTAAGGTGCGCGCATGGACGTACAGATCCGTGAGATGACCGAGGACGATATCGACGCCGTCTCCGAGATCCGCGTGCTCGGCTGGCAGTTCGCTTTTCGGGGGCTGATGCCACAGGGGCATCTGGACGCCTTGAACGTCGAGGAGGACGCGGCGGCGCGGCGGAAGTTCTGGGCCGGGCGTCCGCCGGGTGTGGTGGCGCTGGTGGCCGAGCGCGACGGCCGGATCGTCGGGTTCTCGGGGTTCGGGCCGACGCGGGATGACGATCAGGCCGCGGGCGCCTCTCAGGTGTACGCCATCTATGTGCACCCGGAGAAGATCGGGACCGGCGCCGGGCGCGCGCTCATGCACGCGACGCTGGACCGCTGTCGCGCCGCGGGGGCGCCCTCGGTCTGCCTGTGGGTGCTCACGCACAACGAGCGCGCACGCCGCTTCTACGAGCGGGCCGGGTTCGTCGCCGACGGGACCTCCGCCTCGTACGACGTGGACGGGGTGCCTGTGCCCGAGGTGCGTTATGTACGGCGCCTGTACTGATCCGGGGCCGCTTGGTCCCTGGTCTCCCACAGCCAACCCATGGCTGCCGACTGCAGCAGAAAGCTCATGACCGCCCAGCCGTAGAAGAGCCAGCCCGTCGCCGCCGGACCGTCGTACACCAGATCCTCCAGCGGGGCGTAGAGGAGGAAGGCCGGCATGAGGGGCAGCAGCACCGCCCAGTAGCCCGAGACCCAGTCGTCGGGGTCGCCGCCGGTCCCTTCATAGACCGCGCCGCCCAGCGCGCACGCGGCGATCAGGCCGATGTACGCCAGGGACAGCGCGTTGGTCACGGTAAGACGGACCAGCCGCCGCAGCAGAGCCTTCATCGCTCCCCCAACCCCCGTACCGGTGCGTACAACCCTCGTATCGGCGCATACAACCCTCTGACGGACAACGCCAGTACAGCAGCAGGATCAGCTCGTCGTCAGGGGGCGAACCGGCCCCGTCGGCGCACGGCGCGGGTCACCCGTTCGTCATTCTCGCCAGTGCCGCCGTAGCCGCCGCCGCGAGGCGGGGATGCGCGCGGGCCGCCGTCAGGGCGGGGACCGCGCGGGCGTCGGCGAGGGCGCCCAGGCCTTCGACGCAGGCAAGGGCCACCCGCCAGTACGGGTCGGAGGGTGAGGCGAGACGGCGTTCGAGGACCGTGATGAGGGCCGGCGCCGACTCGGGGGCGCGCAGCTCCGTGAGCAGGCGGACCGGGTGCAGGGCGTAGGCGACGCGCAGTTCATTGGTCGCGAGGGCGGCTGCCGCGCGGGCCGTACGGGGGTCACCGAGGCGGGCGAGCGCGAGGGCGGCGGCGGCGCAGCGCGCGGGTTCACGGTGGTTGAGGAGCAGGACCAGGGTCTCGAAGGACCGTCCGTCACCGGCCCAGCCGAGCCGCAGAGCGGCGAATTCACGGGCCCACAAAGGGCGTTGGGGCTCGACCAGCACGCGGGCGACGGCATCGAGGTCCTTGCTCGCCCGCAGGCGCTCAAAGGTGGCCGCCTCGTCATCGCCGGCCTCGAGCCGTAAGCGCTCCGTCACTGATCGCCACTCTTCGTCCATGGCCGCCACCCTAGCGAGCGCCCGCGCACCACCCTTCGCGCCCCCTGCGCCGTGAGCCAGACCACAAACTCCGGGGTCTGGCGCGCTCGTTACCCACGGGTTAAGCTCAGACGAGCGGGACACACCCCGTATGTACTCCCGTCGGCCTGGTGACGCAGCCGGCGAGAGCTTGTCGGTTCGGTACATCGCTTGCGACGCGGCCCCGGGACAGGGCCCGTCGATCACCACCGGTCCTCGGCGTCTGCCGCCGGACCGGGCACAGCGCCGGGCCCCGCCCCGCGCGGGTCCGGACACCACGACACCACCTCCCGTACGCCCCATGCCTTTTCGCGAGCGCGCGACCTGGCGAGCGAGCACGCGTACGCCCCTCTTCAGTCGTCACTCACCTCCCTGGAGTCCGCGATGGACCGTCCCGAACCTTCCTTGCGCACGATCGCCGTCGTCGGCCTCGGCACGATGGGCGCCGGTATCGCCGAGGTGCTCGCCCGCGCCGGCCGCGACGTCATCGGCATCGACATCAGCGAGGCCCAGACCGTGCAGGCCGTCGCCGCCCTGGAGGCCTCCACCGCGCGTGCCGTGCGGCGCGAGCGGATCACCGACGAGCAGCGGACCGAACTCCTGGGCCGTTTCCGGACGTTCACCGATCTCGGCGCCGCCGCCGAGGCCGATCTGGTCATCGAGGTCATCCCCGAGTCGTACGAGCTCAAGAGCCGGCTCTTCCGCGAACTGGACGCCGTCGTGCGCCCGGACACCATCCTCGCGACCGGCACCAACGCGCTCTCCGTGACCCGCCTGGCCGCCGAGTCGACCCGGCCCGAGCGCGTCCTCGGGATGCACTTCTTCAACCCGGCACCCGCGATGAAGCTGGTCGAGGTCGTCTCGTCGGTGCTCACCGCCCCCGAGGCCGTCGGCGCCGTCACCGCGCTCGCCCACGATCTCGGCAAGGAGCCCGTGTCGGTGGGCGACCGGCCCGGATTCGTCGCGGACGGACTGCTCTTCGGCTATCTCAACCAGGCCGCGTCGATGTACGAGGCCAAGTACGCCAGCCGTGAGGACATCGACGCCGCGATGCGGCTCGGCTGCGGCCTTCCGATGGGGCCGCTCGCGCTGCTCGACCTGATCGGGATCGACACCGCGCGCACCGTCCTGGACGCCATGTACGCCGAGTCGCACGACCGCCTGCACGCCCCGGCCCCGATCCTCAAGCAGCTCAGCGAGGCCGGTCTGACCGGGCGCAAGGCCGGGCGCGGGTTCTACACGTACGCGCAGCCGGGCAGCACCGAGGTCGTGCGCGACGCGCTGACGCCGCTCGACGACGCACCGCTCGCCGGGGGACGTACCGTGCGGAGCGTCGGTGTCGCGGGCTCGGGGACCATGGCCTCCGGGATCGCCGAGGTCTTCGCCAAGGCCGGTTACGCCGTCGTGCTCGCCGCCCGCAGCCAGGAGAAGGCCGAGACCGCCAAGTCCCGTATCGCCAAGTCGCTTTCGCGTTCTGTCGACAAGGGCCGGATGACCGCCGGGGCACGGGAGGAGACGCTCGGCCGGATCACGCCCGCGGGCTCGTACGACGCGTTCGCCGAGGTCGATCTCGCCGTCGAGGCCGTCGCCGAGGACCTGGAGATCAAGCAGCAGCTGTTCGCCGCACTCGACAAGGTCTGCAAGCCGGGCGCGGTGCTCGCCACCACCACCTCCTCGCTGCCCGTCGTCGCCTGCGCCCGGGCCACCTCGCGGCCGCAGGACGTGATCGGGATGCACTTCTTCAACCCGGCCCCGGCCATGAAGCTGGTCGAGGTGGTGCGCACGGTTCTCACCTCCGACGACGTGCACGCCACGGTCCGCGAGGTCTGCACGAAGATCCGCAAGCATCCGGTGGACTGCGGGGACCGGGCCGGCTTCATCGTGAACGCCCTGCTCTTCCCGTATCTGAACAACGCGATCAAGATGGTCCAGGAGCACTACGCGACCCTCGACGACATCGACGCCGCGATGAAGCTCGGCGGCGGCTATCCGATGGGGCCCTTCGAGCTGCTCGACGTCGTCGGCCTCGATGTCTCGCTCGCGATCGAGCGGGTGCTGCACCGCGAGTTCCGCGACCCGGGCCTGGCTCCCGCGCCGCTGCTCGAGCATCTGGTGGCCGCGGGCTGCCTCGGCCGCAAGACCGGTCGCGGCTTCCGCGAATATGCCAGGCGCTGAGGCCCGTACGGACTGGGGAGGGCTGCTCGATCCGGCGATCGGCCCTCCCGCGGCGGCGCAGCCCACCGATTCCATGCAGTACGTTCGGACCATGCCCAGTGCCGCCAACACCCCCAGAACCACCTCCGCGCCCGACGCACCGGAAAGTGCCGCGGGCACCCGCGCCGCCGCCCAGCGGCTGAAGATGCGCAGGGAGCTGGCGGCCGCGGCGATGGAGCTGTTCGCGGCCAAGGGGTACGAGGCGACCACCGTCGACGAGATCGCGGCGCGCGCCGGAGTCGCGCGCCGCACCTTCTTCCGGCACTTCCGGTCCAAGGAAGAGGCGATCTTCCCGGACCACGACGACACCTTGATCCGCGCGGAAGCAGTTCTGAACGCCGCGCCGCCGCACGAGAACCCGCTCGACACGGTGTGCCGCGGCATCAAGGAAGTCATGAAGATGTACGCGGCCTCGCCGGCCGTCTCCATCGAGCGCTACCGCCTCACGCGCGAGGTACCGACCCTGCGCGAACGCGAGATCGCGTCGGTGGCCCGTTACGAGCGGCTCTTCACGCGCTATCTGCTCGGGCACTTCGACGAGCAGGCCCACCACGACGGCGACGACGATCCGCTGCTCGCCGAGGTCGCCGCGTCGGCCGTGGTGACGGCGCACAACCACGTGCTGCGGCGCTGGCTCAGGGCCGGCGGCAAGGGCGAGCTCGAGGCCCAGCTGGACCACGCGTTCTCGATCGTCCGCCGGACCTTCGGCAGCGGGATCCTGGCCGGGCGCTCACCGGCGGGCAGCACGCCCGTGGCGGCGGCCCGCACCGAGGGCGAGGTGCTCGTGACGGGGGCGCGTACCGACGCCCCCCTGGACGAGGTCATGCGCACGATCGAGCGGGCGCTGCGCACGCCGGGAGCGCCCTAACTCGCGAGTAACGTACGCCACATTCAGT
>NZ_JAEIMH010000004.1:117798-126113 GCF_016464295.1 Streptomyces sp. N35
AACCGTCCGCCCGCGCCCGCGGCCGCCCCCCCACGAGAGGGGTTGCCCGTCTTTGCGTTTCCGCAGGTCAGGGGCGCTTTAGCGGCAAGATTTGATCGATCATCGCTCATCTGAACCCGCCTGGTGACACCTGAGAGAAAATGTTGGCACTCGGTGTCTTGCCGACTGGCACGCCGTGCCATAACTTGAAATCAGTCCGGGCGGCCGGCGCATAGAGAACCTCCGTGCGCCGGCTGTCCCCTCAAGTCTCTTGAGCGCCCGGACGCCTGCGTCACAGGCACCTCCCGCGCACACCAACGCGCCGCCACAGCACGGCTCTCGCACAGACGAGCTCAGCAGTCTCCGCCGAACCGACGGCACCACCACAGCAGTTCCTCACCCTCACCCCGACGTACCGCATTTCGCCGGAGGCAACACCGTGAAGGAAATCCTGGACGCGATCCAGTCGCCGGACAGCACCCCGGCCGACTTCGCCGCACTGCGCATCCCCGAGTCGTACCGGGCGATCACCGTGCACAAGGACGAGACCGAGATGTTCGCCGGGCTCGAGACCCGCGAGAAGGACCCGCGCAAGTCGATCCACCTCGACGAGGTCCCCGTGCCCGAACTCGGCCCGGGCGAGGCCCTGGTGGCCGTGATGGCCTCGTCGGTGAACTACAACTCGGTGTGGACCTCGATCTTCGAGCCGCTCTCCACCTTCGGTTTCCTCGAGCGCTACGGCCGGGTCTCCGAGCTCACCAAGCGGCACGACCTGCCGTACCACGTCATCGGTTCCGACCTCGCGGGCGTCGTCCTGCGCACCGGCCCGGGTGTGAACGCCTGGAAGCCCGGCGACGAGGTCGTCGCGCACTGCCTGTCCGTGGAGCTGGAGTCCTCGGACGGCCACAACGACACGATGCTCGACCCCGAGCAGCGCATCTGGGGCTTCGAGACCAACTTCGGCGGCCTCGCGGAGATCGCGCTCGTCAAGTCCAACCAGCTGATGCCCAAGCCCGGCCACCTCAGCTGGGAGGAGGCCGCCGCCCCCGGCCTGGTCAACTCCACCGCGTACCGCCAGCTCGTCTCGCGCAACGGCGCGGCGATGAAGCAGGGCGACAACGTGCTGATCTGGGGTGCTTCGGGTGGACTCGGCTCGTACGCCACCCAGTTCGCGCTGGCCGGCGGCGCCAACCCCATCTGTGTGGTCTCCAGCGACCAGAAGGCCGAGATCTGCCGGAAGATGGGCGCCGAGGCGATCATCGACCGCAACGCCGAGGGCTACAAGTTCTGGAAGGACGAGCAGACCCAGGACCCCAAGGAGTGGAAGCGCTTCGGCAAGCGCATCCGTGAGTTCACCGGCGGCGAGGACATCGACATCGTCTTCGAGCACCCGGGCCGCGAGACCTTCGGCGCCTCCGTCTACGTCACGCGCAAGGGCGGCACCATCACCACCTGCGCCTCGACCTCGGGCTACATGCACGAGTACGACAACCGCTACCTGTGGATGTCCCTGAAGCGCATCATCGGCTCGCACTTCGCCAACTACCGCGAGGCGTGGGAGGCCAACCGCCTGATCGCCAAGGGCAAGATCCACCCGACGCTCTCCAAGGTCTACTCCCTGGAAGACACCGGGCAGGCCGCGTACGACGTGCACCGCAACCTCCACCAGGGCAAGGTCGGCGTGCTCGCGCTCGCGCCGCAGGAGGGGCTCGGTGTGCGGGACGAGGAGATGCGCGCCAAGCACCTGGACGCCATCAACCGCTTCCGGGACATCTGATGACGGCGCCTCAGGAGCGGAAGAAGGACCGGCCGTGGCTGATGCGCACGTACGCCGGCCACTCCACCGCCGAGGCCTCCAACGCCCTCTACCGGGGCAATCTCGCCAAGGGCCAGACCGGTCTGTCCGTCGCCTTCGATCTGCCCACGCAGACCGGCTACGACCCGGACCACATCCTGGCCCGCGGCGAGGTCGGCCGGGTCGGCGTGCCGGTCTCGCACCTCGGTGACATGCGCCGGCTGTTCCAGGACATCCCCCTGGAGCAGATGAACACCTCGATGACCATCAACGCCACGGCCATGTGGCTGCTCGCGCTCTACCAGGTGTGCGCCGAGGAACAGGGCGCGGATATCGCCCAGTTGCAGGGCACGACGCAGAACGACATCGTCAAGGAGTACCTGTCGCGCGGGACGCATGTCTTCCCGCCCGTGCCGTCACTCCGCCTGACGACCGACATGATCGCCTACACGGTGTCCCACATCCCCAAGTGGAACCCGATCAACATCTGCAGCTACCACCTCCAGGAGGCGGGGGCCACACCGGTCCAGGAGATCGCGTACGCGATGTCCACCGCCATCGCCGTTCTCGATGCCGTACGCGACGCAGGGCAGGTCCCCGAAGAGAAGTTCGGGGATGTCGTCGCCCGTATCTCCTTCTTTGTGAACGCGGGAGTCCGCTTCATCGAGGAGATGTGCAAGATGCGGGCGTTCGGGCGGATCTGGGATCAGATCACGCGCGAGCGGTACGGCATCGAGAACGCGAAACAGCGCAGGTTCCGCTACGGGGTGCAGGTCAACTCCCTCGGCCTGACCGAGGCGCAGCCGGAGAACAACGTCCAGCGGATCGTCCTGGAGATGCTGGCCGTCACCCTCTCCAAGGACGCCCGCGCCCGCGCCGTACAACTCCCGGCGTGGAACGAGGCGTTGGGACTGCCGCGGCCCTGGGACCAGCAGTGGTCGCTCCGTATCCAGCAGGTTCTCGCGCACGAGAGCGATCTGCTCGAGTACGAGGACATCTTCGCGGGCTCGCACGTCATCGAGAAGAAGGTCGACGAGCTGGTCGCCGATTCACTGGCCGAGATCGAGCGTATCCAGGAGATGGGCGGCGCGATGGCGGCCGTCGAGTCCGGCTACCTCAAGTCGCAGCTGGTCTCCTCGCACGCCGAGCGGCGGGCACGGATCGAGGGCGGCGAGGAGAAGATCGTCGGCGTCAACATCTACGAGACGACCGAACCCAACCCGCTCACCGCGGACCTGGACACCGCGATCATGACGGTGGACCACGCGGTCGAGGCCAAGGTCGTGCGGGCGATCGGCGAGTGGCGCACGACCCGTGAGGAGTCCAGCGACCGGCAGGGCCTGGGCGATCCGTTCCACTACCCGACGACCCGGCAGGCGATCGAGCGCCTCAAGGAAGCGGCGGCCGGCACGGAGAACCTTATGGAGGCCACGCTCGAATGCGTGCGCGCCGGGGTCACGACCGGCGAGTGGGCGGGGGCGCTGCGCGAGGTGTTCGGCGAGTTCCGGGCACCCACGGGCGTCTCCTCGGCGCCGGTCGCGGTCACCGCGGAAGAGGGCTCCCCTCTTGCCCTCGTCCGCGAGAAGGTGCGCCGCACCGGCGACGAACTCGGCGGCAAGCTGCGTCTGCTCGTCGGCAAGCCCGGGCTCGACGGGCACTCCAACGGTGCCGAGCAGATCGCCGTACGCGCCCGTGACGCCGGCTTCGAGGTGATCTACCAGGGCATCAGGCTCACGCCCGAGCAGATCGTCTCGGCCGCGCTCGCCGAGGACGTGCACTGCGTCGGCCTGTCCATCCTGTCCGGCTCGCACGCCGAGCTGGTCCCGGATGTGCTCGCGCGGCTGCGCGAAGCGGGGGCGGCCGAGGTGCCCGTCATCGTCGGGGGCATCATTCCCAGCGCCGACGCCGCGCAGTTGAAGGCCGCCGGAGTGGCCGCCGTCTTCACGCCGAAGGACTTCGGCATCACGGAGATCATCGGCCGTATCGTCGACGAGATCCGCACAGCGAACCAGCTCGACCCTCTGGAGGTCCCCGCATGACCAGCCCTGTGAACCGCCTTCGCCCGCGCCGCTCCTGTCTCGCGGTGCCGGGGTCGAATCCGCGCTTCCTGGAGAAGGCCCAGGGCCTGCCCGCCGACCAGGTCTTCCTCGACCTGGAGGACGCCTGTGCGCCGCTCGCGAAGCCCGAGGCGCGCCACACCATCGTCAAGTTCCTCAACGAGGGCGACTGGACGGGCAAGACGCGGGTCGTGCGGGTCAACGACTGGACGACCGAGTGGACGTACCGCGATGTCGTCACCGTCGTCGAGGGCGCGGGCCAGAACCTCGACTGCATCATGCTGCCGAAGGTCCAGACAGCCGAGCAGATCGTCTCGCTCGACCTGCTGCTCACCCAGATCGAGAAGACGATGGGCTTCGAGGTCGGCAAGATCGGCATCGAGGCGCAGATCGAGAACGCGAAGGGCCTCAACAACGTCAACGCGATCGCGGAGGCCTCCCCCCGCATCGAGACGATCATCTTCGGCCCGGCCGACTTCATGGCCTCCATCAACATGAAGTCCCTGGTGGTCGGCGAGCAGCCGCCCGGCTATGACGCCGACGCGTACCACTACATCCTGATGAAGATCCTGATGGCCGCCCGCGCCAACGACCTCCAGGCGATCGACGGCCCCTACCTGCAGATCCGCAACGTGGACGGCTACCGCGAGGTCGCGGGGCGCGCCGCCGCGCTCGGCTTCGACGGCAAGTGGGTGCTTCACCCCGGCCAGGTCGAGGCGTCGAACGAGATCTTCTCGCCCTCGCAGGAGGACTTCGACCACGCCGAACTCATCCTGGACGCGTACGAGTACTACACGTCCGAGGCCGGCGGCAAGAAGGGCTCGGCGATGCTCGGCGACGAGATGATCGACGAGGCGAGCCGGAAGATGGCGCTCGTCATCTCCGGGAAGGGACGTGCGGCCGGTATGCGGCGCACGTCGAAGTTCGAAGCCCCGGAGGCATAACAACCATGCAGTTCGGCCGCACCTACGAAGAGTTCGAGATCGGCGCCGTCTACAAGCACTGGCCCGGAAAGACGGTCACCGAGTACGACGACCACCTCTTCTGTCTGCTCACCATGAACCACCACCCGCTCCACATGGACGCGAACTATGCGGAGCGGACGACGGACTTCGGCAAGAACGTCGTCGTGGGCAATTACATCTACTCCCTCCTTCTCGGCATGTCCGTCCCGGACGTCTCCGGCAAGGCGATCGCCAACTTGGAGGTCGAGTCGCTCAAGCACGTGGCGCCGACCTTCCACGGCGACACGATCTACGGCGAGACGACCGTGCTCGACAAGACGCCTTCGAAGTCGAAGAGCGACCGCGGAATCGTCTACGTCGAGACCAAGGGCTACAAGCAGGACGGCACGCTCGTCTGCGTCTTCCGCCGCAAGGTCATGGTCCCCACCGAGACGTACATCAAGGAGCGCGGCGGCGAGCAGCCCGGCCGCCCGACCCCTTCTCACTAACTGCTAGCAGGAGCGCTGAGACATGGCACGACTCGCCCAGACCGCCGGCCTGACGGACATCCAGCAGGAAATCCTGTCCACCGTGCGGGACTTCGTGGACAAAGAGATCATTCCGGTCGCCACCGAGCTCGAGCACCGCGACGAGTACCCGCAGGACATCGTCGACGGGCTCAAGGAGTTGGGCCTGTTCGGCCTGATGATCCCCGAGGAGTACGGGGGCCTGGGCGAGTCGTTGCTGACGTACGCGCTCTGTGTGGAGGAGATCGCGCGCGGCTGGATGTCCGTGTCCGGGATCATCAACACGCACTTCATCGTGGCGTACATGCTCAAGCAGCACGGCACACAGGAGCAGAAGGACCACTTCCTGCCGCGGATGGCGGCCGGTGAGGTCCGGGGTGCGTTCTCGATGTCCGAGCCCGGTCTCGGCTCGGATGTGTCGGCGATCACGTCGAAGGCGGTCAAGGACGGTGACGACGAGTACGTCCTGAACGGCCAGAAGATGTGGTTGACCAATGGCGGAACGTCAACTTTGGTCGCCGTTCTCGTACGAAGTGACGAAGGACACCCCGAGGGCACTCCGGCCCATAAGTCGATGACGACCTTCTTGATCGAAAAGGAGCCGGGGTTCGGCGAGGTCCGACCGGGTCTGACCATTCCGGGAAAGATCGACAAGATGGGGTACAAGGGGGTCGACACCACCGAACTCATCATGGACGGCCTGCGAATTCCGGCCAATCGCGTCCTGGGTGGTGAGACGGGCCGCGGTTTTTACCAAATGATGGACGGGGTCGAGGTCGGTCGCGTGAATGTCGCAGCGCGTGGCTGTGGCGTCGCACAACGTGCTTTCGAGCTCGGCGTCTCCTACGCCCAGCAACGCCACACTTTCGGAAAGCCGATCGCCCACCACCAGGCGATTCAGTTCAAGCTGGCCGAAATGGCCACCAAGGTCGAAGCGGCGCATGCGATGATGGTGAATGCAGCACGCAAAAAGGACACAGGCGAGCGAAACGACCTCGAAGCAGGGATGGCGAAGTACCTCGCCTCCGAGTACTGCAAAGAAGTCGTGGAGGACGCGTTCCGTATCCACGGTGGTTACGGGTTCTCCAAGGAGTACGAGATCGAGCGTCTCTACCGCGAAGCCCCGATGCTGCTGATCGGTGAAGGTACCGCCGAGATCCAGAAAATGATCATTGGTCGAAGGCTGCTCGAGGAATATCGAGTTCAGGGCTGAACATCCCTTTTGGGGTGGTTCGTCAAGGGCGAAGATCACACCCTGTGAGCGCTGTTCGGCCTCCGACTCGGCTTCCTGGCTTGCCCAGTTGCGGTGCGCAACCGCTACCATCCCGGGAAAGCCGCCGTCCCCCGTCACAGCGCGGCATCATCCGCTACGAAGGTCATCCATGCCCCACAGCCAGAACTCTGCACCAAGCGACACCCCCCGCGGCGTACGCCTTGCTCGCGGAGCGTCGCCGTGGCTTCTGCCGACCGTCGCCACCGCAGCTCTCAGCCTCGTCCGCTCGCGTCGCTCCGGCGCCGCGAAGGCCGTCGCCGTACCCGCCACCGCTCTGGCGGCGGGCATGCTGTGGTTCTTCCGCGACCCCGAGCGCGAGATCGCTCAGGGCCGGGTCATCTCCCCGGCCGACGGTGTGGTGCAGAGCATCATGCCGTGGAAGGACGGGCGCACCCGCGTCGCGATCTTCATGAGCCCGTTGAACGTGCACGTCAACCGCGCGCCCCTCGCGGGCACGGTGACGTCGGTCGAGCACATCCCCGGTGGTTTCGTCCCGGCGTTCAACAAGGAGAGCGAGAACAACGAGCGCGTTGTCTGGCACTTCGACACCGAGCTCGGCGACATCGAGATGATCCAGATCGCGGGAGCGGTCGCGCGTCGCATCGTGCCGTACGTGCCGCAGGGCACCAAGGTCGAGCAGGGCGAGCGCATCGGTCTGATCCGCTTCGGCTCGCGCGTGGACATCTACCTGCCCGAGGGCATCGAGGTGGATGTGGAAGTGGGGCAGAAGACCGTGGCTGGGGTGACTCGCATTGACCGTGGTTGATCCTGATACACAGGCCGGCTGGGTCCCGGAAGCCGAGGAGGACGACGAGGAGGAAATGCCTCTGTCGCTCCGCCTCTCAATAGCGGACACCCTCACCCTCGGGAACGCCACCTGCGGGTTCATGGCGGTGTACTTCACCACCACCGGCATCCTCATCCCGCACTTCACGGGCAGTGAAGAAGTGGGCATGGCACAGCGCAGCGCGGCCACGGCCGTGATCCTGATGCTGTGTGCCGCCGTCTTCGACCTGTTCGACGGCCTGGTGGCGCGCAAGCTGCGTTCCTCGCCGATGGGCGCCGAGCTGGACAACCTCTCGGACCTGATCAGCTTCGGGCTCGCGCCCGCGTACTTCGTGCTCGTCTACGGCATGGTGACGGACGGCGCCCACCAGAAGGTGGCCGCGGTCGGCGCGATCGTGGTCCTGTTGGCGGTGGTGCTGAGGCTTGCGCGGTTCTCGTGCGTCACGGTGAAGGACGGCACCTTCCAGGGCATGCCGTCCCCGTTCGGAGCGCTGACGGTCGTCTCGATCGTGCTGCTCGAGCTGCCGTTCGTCGCGACGCTGCTCGCGGTCGCCGGTACGGCCTGGCTGATGGTGAGCCGGGTCGAGTACCCGAAGCCCCGGGGCCGCCTGGCCGTCGCGATGCTGTCGTGGATCGTGCTCAGCATGGGTCTGCTCGCGGCGTGGGCGTTCGACGCTCCCGGTGGCCAGCTGCTCCTGCAGACGGGCTGTGCGCTGCAGCTCGTGCTCGGTGCGGTCATCCCGCTGTTCGCCACGGCTCGCCGGGTGAACAACTTCCGGGACAACCGGCGCGAGGCACGGGCGGCGCAGCTTCCCTAGCCTGCGGCGCAGCTTCCCTGGCCTGCGGGCCCAGCTTTCCCGGCCTGTACGTGACGAAGGGCCCCGGACCGTATCGGTTCGGGGGTCTTCCCCCTGCCTCGGGGGAGGGCCGGCGCGGGGCCCCCGCGGCCGTCCC
>NZ_JAEIMH010000004.1:126123-148736 GCF_016464295.1 Streptomyces sp. N35
GGCCCGGCGGCGAGGGGGCCCCCGGACCCGTCTCGTCTCGCGCCTCTTCGCCTTGCCTGGGAGCAGGGCCGTCGCGGGCCCTCAGCGGCCGTCAGTGGCCCTCGTGCCCCCTGAACGGCACAGGGCCCGAACCGTGGCGGTTCGGGCCCTGTGCTCGGCGTACGGGGGGTCAGGAGCGCTTGAAGCCCTGGGCGGCCTCCGAGACCTCGGCCTCGCGGACCACCGAGGAACCGCCCTTCGCGGCCTTGTCCGGCTTGATGATGACGCTCTCCAGGGACGAGGGCGCGTTCGGGTCCGTGAAGTTGTGGACGCCGAAGCCCGCGTCCCAGTCCTTGATGGTCAGGAGCGCCTTGTCGACGCCCTCGCGCGTGAGGTCCTTGCTCTCGCAGGCCCGCTTGAGCGCCTCTCCCATGGTCGTGGCGGCGGTCCAGCCCGCCACGACGCCGTTGTCCAGGGCGTCCTTCGGGTACGCGGCCGCGTAATCACCGGCCAGCTTGCTCGGCCCCTCCGCGTCGTCGCCGATGGGCAGCGAAGGCGTCGACACGAAGTACATCGCCTCCAGCGCGGGCGCCGCCTGAGTGGCGAGCAGCTGCGGGGCGTACGCGGAGTTGTTGCCGATGATCGGCACCTTCATGCCACCGGCCGCCGCGACGCCGACGAGCGAGGCCGCCTGGCGCGGGCCCGCGCTGATCACGATGGCCTTGACGCCGGCCTTCTTGAGCGCGGCGACCTGCGCGGTCATGTCGTTGTCGGTCGGCTTGATCTTCTGCTCGACGATGGTCAGATCGTTCTGCTCTGCCATGTACTTCGAGCCGGAGAGGGCGTTCTCGCCGTAGTCGCCCTCGAAGTAGACATGACCGATCTTGTCGCCCTTCTTGAGGCCCTTCTCCTTCATCAGGAAGTCGATCGCGTTGATCGTCTCGATGTCGTACGTGGAGCCGAGGACGCGCACGTACGGGGAGCCGAGCAGCGAGGCCGACCAGGCCTGCGGAAGCACCAGGGGCTTGTCCGCGTCGATGCGCTGCTTGACGGACGCGACGAAGGGCGAACCGATGAACTGGGCGAAGCCGAGCACCTCCGGTTCCAGCTCCGTGTAGCCCGCGACGGCCTTCTGCGGGTCGTAGCCGTGGTCGCGAACCGTCAGTTCCAGTTTGCGACCACAAATGCCGCCGGCGTCATTGGTCTGCTTCACATAGAGCTGCTGCGCCTGGGTGACGCTCTTGCCTAGCGTGGCGTACACACCGGTCATATCGGTCAGAGCGCCGAGCTTGATCGTCTTGTCGGTGACTCCCACACCGGTCTTCACACCCCCGGCGCCCGCCTTGCCGTCGTCCTTGTCCTTCGCCTTGGAGCTGCAACCGGCAGCTCCCGCGATGGCCAGGACCGCGGCGATCGCCGCCGCCGTGGCCTTCCTCCTGTGTGCACGCGCTGTTGTCATCGGTCGTTCCCTTCAGAGCCGGAGGGTTCCCCTGGAGTTGCTTTCGAACGCCGGGCGGCGAGGCGGACAAGTCCGCCCGGCAGGAAGAGGACGACGGCCACGAGGGCCGCGCCGTAGAGGTACTTCGCGGCCTCGCCCGGGCTGACTCCGCCGGTGCCGGCGTCGTTGACCAGGGGCAGCGAGTCGCTGTAGCGGGTGAGGATCTGGGGCAGCAAGGACACGAAGACCGCGCCGACGACGGCACCGGAGACCGAACCGAGGCCGCCGATCACGATCATGGCGAGATATTCGAGCGAGAGGACCATGCCGAAGTACTCAGGCACGGTGCGCTGGAAGACCATGGCGAGCAGGACGCCCGCCAGGCCCGCGTACATGGACGACAGGACGAAGACCGCGGCCCGGTAGCGGGCGACGGGCACCCCCATCACGCCGGCCGCGATCTGGTGGTCGCGGATGGCGTTCATGGCGCGTCCGGGACGGCCGCGCAGCACTCCGCGGGCGAACAGACCGCCGGCGGCGAGCAGCACGAGCCCCAGGTACCAGAGCTTCTCCGAGACCCCGAACGGCACGCCGGCGACAAGCAGTTCGCTGTCGTCGAAGTGCAGACCGAAGAGGTTGAGCGACGGTACGTCACGGCCGTTGAAGCCACCGGTCAGGTCGTGCGCGTTGAAGAGCACGTGCTGGCCGATGAAGATCAGCGCGAGCGTGGCGATACCGAGGTACGCCCCGCGCAGCCGGCCCGCGATGGGGCTGAAGACGCCGCCCGCGACACCCGCGAGTCCGACCGCGAGGATCATCGCGATCCCGGTCGGCAGACCGAGCCCTGTGAGACCGTCGTCGCCGTTCCCGGCAAAGGCGCAGTAGCCGTACGCGCCCACGGCGAGGAAGAAGGCGTGGCCCATGGAGAGCTGGCCCGTGGCGCCGGTCAGCAGGTTGAGCCCGATCGCGCCGATCGCCGCGGCCATCGCGAACAGACCCGCCTGCAGCCAGAACCGCTCCAGGTAGAACGGCAGCACGAGCAGCAGGACGCAGCCGGCGATCCACACGTACACCCGTGGGCCGGGCAGTTTCCGCTTGGGGGCCACCGGCACCTCGGGGGCCGGCTTGGTGAGGACGTCAGACACGGGCGAGCTCCTTCGTACCGAACAGGCCTGCGGGGCGGACGAGGAGGATCGCGACCATGACGAGATAGGGCGCGAGTTCGCCAAGTCCCCGTCCCAGGAAGGTGAGATCGCTCTGGTAGCCGGTCGCGAGCGACTCGGTGACACCGACGATCAGTCCGCCGACCAGGGCGCCCGTGGTGGAGTCGAGGCCGCCGAGGATCGCCGCGGGGAAGGCCTTCAGGGCGGCGAGCGAGGTGGCGCGTTCAAGACCGGGCGTCGGGAACACGGTGAGGAACAGCGCGGCCACGGCGGCGAGTCCGCCCGCCACCGCCCAGGCGCCGAGCGAGACCCGGCCGAGGCGGATGCCCATCAGGGCGGCGGTCTCCGCGTTCTCTGCGGCGGCACGCATCGCCACGCCCCACGAGGTGTAGCGGAACGCGAGCAGAAACGCCGTGATCAGCAGCCCGGCCGCCAGGAACGCGGCGATCCGGGTGTGCGCGATCGTCACCGGGCCGATCTCCAGGAGCGAATCGCCCCAGGGGTCGCCCACGGCGAGCACATCGGTGCCGATGCGGCGGGTCAGATCGGTGACGAGCAGGATGTCGACACCGATCGTGGCGATCGCGAGGACGCTGTGGTCCTTGCCCCGGTAGCGCCGCATCACCAGGAACTCGATCGCGGCGCCCACCAGGGCCGCGCCCGCGATGCCGACGATCAGGGCCGGCCAGAACCCGATGTCCTCGTGGAGTACGGCGGTCACATAGCCGCCCGCCAGCAGCAGCGAGGCGTGCGCGAAGTTGACCACCTCGGTGGCTTTGAAGATGACCACGAAGCCCAGCGCGATCAGGGCGTACACGGAGCCCATCGAGACGCCGTTGAGCAGGAGTTCTATGAAGGTGGTCATGACGCGGTCTCCTCGCTCTGGCCGAGGTAGGCGCGTACCACTGCCGGATCGTTCTGTACATCGGCGGGCGTGCCGTCGGCTATGCGCTTGCCGAAGTCGAGGACGGTCACCGAGTCGGCGAGCCGCATGACCATGCCCATGTCGTGCTCCACGAGGACGATCGAGATACCGAGGCTGTCGCGTACACCCGCGATCACCCCCGCCGTGCGCCGCCGCTCGTCGGCGGTCATACCGGCCACCGGCTCGTCGAGCAGCAGCAGTCGGGGCTCCATGCACAGCGCGCGGGCGAGCTCGGCGAGCTTCTGCAGGCCGTACGGCAAAGAGCCCGCGGGCTTGGCGAGGTGTTCCTCGATACCGACGAACGCGGCGATCTCCCGCACCCGTTCGCGGTGCCGCGCCTCTTCGCGTACGGCGGACCGCAGCCGCAGACCTGAGGCCACGAAGCCGGTACGGGTGAGGCGGTGGCGGCCGAGCAGCAGCGAGTCCGCGACCGTGGCGAGCGGGGGAAGGGCCAGGTTCTGGAAGGTGCGGGCGATACCCAACGCGGCGATACGGTGCGGAGGTTCACCGGCCAGTTCCCGCTCGCCGAAGCGGACGCTGCCGGACGTGGCCCGGTACACGCCCGACAGGACGTTGAAGCAGGTGGATTTGCCGGCGCCGTTGGGCCCGATGACCGCGTGCACGGTGCCGGGCGCCACGGTGAAGTCGACCGCGTCGAGTGCGGTGAGGCCCGCGAACTTGACGGTCAGGGCGCGTACTTCGAGTGCGGGAACCGCGGGGGCGCTCATCGGACGTCCTCCCAGCGCGCGAGGACCGGATGCTTGGCGGCCGCCTGCGAGGCGTCGGCCGCGGCGTCCTCGTCGACGACGCCGAGATAGCGGCGGCGCACCTCGTCCGATGCGGCGAGCTCGTCCGCGTTGCCGGAGAGGGTGACTTCGCCGACCTCGAGGACGTACGCGGTCTTCGCCAGCTTGAGCGCCAGCGCGGCGTTCTGTTCGACCAACAGGACCGAAACCCCTTGGGAGTTGATCTCTCGGATGGTGTCGGCGATCCGGGTCGCCATCATCGGCGCGAGGCCGAGCGAGGGCTCGTCGAGCAGCAGCAGTTTCGGCTCGGCCATCAGCGCGCGGCCGACCGCGAGCATCTGCTGCTCGCCACCGGAGAGCAGGCCGGCGCGCTGGTGGGCGCGTTCGGCGAGCACCGGGAACAGTTCGTGGACCCGGCGCAGCGCGGCGGACTTCATCCCGCGGTCGCCGCGGGAACCGAGTGCGCCGGCGCGCAGATTGTCCTCGACGGTCATCCGCGCGAACACCTGCCGCCCTTCCGGGACTTGGCAGATCCCCTGGGCGACGATCCGGTCCGCTCCTTGCGCATGTACGGGCTTTCCGTCGAACTGCACCGTCCCGGTGGCGGAGCCGCCGTGGAAGGCGAGAGTGCGGGAGATGGCGCGCAGCAGCGTCGACTTCCCTGCGCCGTTGCCGCCGAGCACGGTGACGACACCGCCCTCGGGTACGTCGAGCGAGACCGAGCGCAGGGCACGCACGGGTCCGTAGGACGCCGACAGGTCGCGCACGGTAAGTGCGGCACCTTGCATGGCTCCCCTTTCAGAGGCGGGCCCGTCCAGGGCAACACGGTTTGGGGTCGGCACAGAATCAGCACCGACCAGCCGGTATGTCTACGGGTCAGTAATGAAACGTTGCCCATGACCAGGCGAGGCGCCCGGCCGTTGTGCTGCAGCACAAGACCCCGTGTCAGGGGCCTATCCGCCCGGGGATCCAGGTGGCATCCTCGGCGCTCATGGCAGCTCGAGGACCTCGCACCAAGCAGGAGTGGAAGGTACTGGCCGAGACCTGTGAAGCGCTTCTGACGCGCCTTCCGGACCTGGTCGACGGGCATCTTCGGCTGCTCGGCGCACACTCCCCCACCTACGAACACGTCATCCCCTACGACCAGCACTGGCAGCAGGCCGAGACGGCCATGCGGATCGGGATCGAGGCGCTCTGCGCACCCAAGCACTCGCCGCGGCGGGACCTGGAGTACGCCGAGTCGATGGGCCGGCGCAGCGCCCAGCAAGGGCTGCCGCTGAACCTCCTGGTGCATGCGTACCGCCAGGCGGGCCGGCTGGTCTGGGACGAGCTGCTCGCCGAGGCCCAGCGAGGGCATCCGGAACGGCTGCCCGTCCTGATGCAGTCGGCCTCGATGGTCTGGTCGGCGGTCAACGACCAGGAGGACACGCTCTCGGAGGCCTACCGCGCCACGGAGCTCGAGCTGCGCCGCCGTACCGACGAGCGATTGCAGGCGCTCCTCGACGCGCTGCTCGACGGCCAGGACGCGCCCGAGCTCACCTCGCGCGCGGCGGCCGGCCTCGATCTTCCCGAGCAGGGCCGGTACGCGGTGGTCGTCCTGCCGCTCGACCGGCGCGACGGCAGCGAGCCGTTGCACCGGCTGATCCGGGCGACGGGTGTCCGCTTCGTCTGGCGGATGCGGGCGGACTGCGAGCTGGGGGTCGCGGCGCTGGACACCTCGGTAGGACTCGACGCGCTGTCCGGACTGCTCGAGGCGGGGTGCACCGGACCCGGCGGGATCTCGCCCGTGGTCGGCGGGCTCGCGGAGCTTGGGCGGGCGCGGCGGCTTGCCGAGCTGGCGCTGCGTACCTGTCCGCCCGATTCGACGGCGATCGTCCGGCTGGACCGGCGGGTGCCGACGGCCCTGGTGGTGGGGCAGCCGGAGTTGGCGGGGCGTCTGGTGAAGGACGTCTTCGGCCCGCTGCTGTCACTGGATCCCGCGGACCGTGCCGTGCTCCTGGAGACGCTGAACGCGTGGCTCGACTGCGAGGGGTCGGCGGGGCGGGCGGCCGGGCGGCTGTACTGCCACCGCAATACGGTCTTCAACCGGTTGCGGCGGCTCGAGCAGTTGACCGGGCGGGATCTGTCGCGGCCGCGGGATCTCACGGAGATGACGTTGGCGTTGGATGCGCATCGGTTGGCGGTGGGGTGAGAGGTCTTTTTCGGGGAGGGTGCGGTCGGTCCGTTAGGGCGGGGCGGCGGTCCGCTTCCCGAAACCGGGGGCTTCGCCCCCGGATCCCTGCATCCGAACTTCGTTCGGATCTCCTCCAACGCCGGAGGAGCTGAGAGATCCGCTCAAACGCCGGAAGGGTGGCCGTTCTCCAGTTCCGCCGGGCCCCGGCCCTGCTCCACCGCCATCAGCGCCGCGCGCACACGGCGGGCCAAAGCGGGGTGCAGGTAGGTGTCGAGGTCCGGGGCGGGGGTCAGGTGCCAGGAGTCGAGTTCCTCGGTCTGGAGGGCGATCGTCTCGAAGGTCTCCTCGGGATGGACGCCGCCGTCGTAGAGGTACGCGGCGATCGGCGGCCGGTCCGGTCCCTGGGCCCAGTCCACGGCGAGGAGCGCGCCCGGGGTGACGTCGAGCCCGATCTCCTCGAGCGTCTCGCGGCGGGCCGCCTGCCGCGGGGTCTCCCCCTGGTCCGACTCGATCGTGCCGCCCGGAAGCGCCCATCCCTCGCGGTAGTTGGGCTCGACGAGCAGCACCCGGCCCCGCTCGTCGCGCAGCAGCATCGCCGCGCCCGCGAGGATCTTCGGGAGGCCGGCGATGTACGTGGCAAAGTCAGCTGTCGTCACCCCGGCACTGTAACCACCGTCGCCGCCATGGGCGCCAGGGTCATTTCTCCGCCCCGTACAGCTGGTGCACCGCCCTGCCGCCCTCGCCGAGCGGCACGCTGATGTGCTCGAGCACGTCCTCGAGCACATCGATGTCGCCGGTCCTGATCAGCGGTTCGGGATGGGGTGCGGCGGCGGCCGGGGCGGTCAGGGAAAGGGCCGACAGCACGGCGGCCGCCACTGCCTGCGTACGTCTCATGTCGTCAGTCCTCGTCCTGGCTGCGGGACCTCACGGCCCGGCGCAGCCGGTGGTGGCGGGTCGGCGACTGTTCGGTGATCGCGTCCCCGACCATCGCCTTGACCGCGTCGCGCATACCGCGCAGCGCGTGGTGGCGGGGCGGTCCCGCACCCGGGTCCTCGCGGAGCTCCTTGAGCAGGGCCCAGCACAGCGCGAGCATCACGATGACGAAGGGCAGGGCGACGAGGATGGTCGCGCTCTGCAGGGAGTTGAGGCCGCCCGCGACCAGGAGCACGGCAGCGACCGCCGCCATCAGCACACCCCAGACGACCACGAGCCAGGTCTTGGGGTGCAGGGCCCCGCGGCTGGTGAGCGAACCCATCACCAGGGAGGCCGAGTCGGCGCTGGTGACGAAGTACGTCATCACGAGGATCATCGCGATCCACGAGGTGACGGTGCCGATCGGCAGCGCGTCGAGCATGGCGAACAGCGCGGCCTCAGGGCCGTCGGAGATCTTCCCCGCCATGTCGGCCTCGCCGGTGGCGTCGAGCCGGATGCCCGTACCGCCCATGACGCAGAACCACACGACGGTCGCCGCACTCGGCACGAGCAGAACGCCGACGAGGAACTCACGGATCGTACGGCCGCGGGAGATCCGGGCGATGAAGGTGCCGACGAAGGGCGCCCAGGACATCCACCACGCCCAGTAGAAGATCGTCCAGCTGCCCAGCCAGGAGCTGTCGGTGAAGGCTCCGGTGCGGGTGGCCATGGGGATCAGGTTGATCAGGTAGTTGCCGACGCTCGCGGGGATCGCGTCCAGGATGTAGACGGTCGGGCCGATGACGAAGATGAAGGTCATCAGGCAGGCGGCGAGCACGATGTTGAGCGTCGAGAGCCATTTGACGCCCTTGTGCAGACCCGAGAACGCGGAGCCGACGAAGGCCGCGCCGAGCGCCACGATGATGATCACTTCGAGTGTCGTGGAGTCCTCGACGCCCGTGGTCAGGTTGAGGCCCTTGGCCACCTGGAGGGCGCCGACGCCGAGGCTTGTCGCGGTACCGAAGACGGTGGCGAAGACCGCGAGCAGATCGATCAGGCGGCCCGGCCAGCCTGCCGCGCGCCGCGCGCCGATCAGCGGGACGAAGACCGAGCTGAGGCGGTTGCCGCGGCCCTTGCGGAAGCCCGCGTAGGCGAGGGCGAGGCCGGCGATGCCGTAGATCGCCCAGGGGGTGAGCGTCCAGTGGAAGAACGAGTACTGCAGCGCCGTACCGGCCGCGCCGTCCGTGCGCGGCTCGACACCGGCCGCCGCCGGCGGAGGGCTGAGGTAGTGCTGGAGCGGTTCGCCGACCCCGTAGAACATCAGGCCGATGCCCATGCCGGCGCTGAACATCATCGCGATCCACGCGAGGTTGGTGAACTCGGGCTCGGAGTCGTCCCGGCCGAGGCGGATCTGGCCGAAGCGGCTGACGGCGATCACGACGCACAGCACCAGGAAGATGTCCGCGGAGATCACGAACAGCCAGGCGAAGTTGTCCAGGACCCAGGCAAGCGCGGTCGACGAGGCGCTGTCGAAGGAGTTCTTGCCGATCGCGGCCCAGGCCACGACTGCGACGACGACCGCGACTCCGATGCCGACGACCGTGAGGTCGGGCGCACGCTCTTCCGCGGGGCCGCCGGGCTCGGCGGGATCCGTGCGTCCGGGCGGGCCCGGCGGGTCTGTGGGGCCGTTCTGATCGATCGTTTCCGTGCTCATGGCGCCCCACTATGGTCGGAAATAGTGGTGTTTTTCGCCTGGGCGCGCCGTCTCGCGGTACGGGTGGCCATGGGCAGGGGCCCCTCCCTCCGGTTAAGGTCGGGGCGGCGCGACTGCCTTGACGCGAGCAAGGCCCGAAAGCAAGGGGAACCAAGGTGGCGGACGCTGCAGAGACGGCTCACTCGGCGGCTCACTCGTCGACGGAGAGTCGGGTGCTGATAGCCGCGGACAAGTTCAAGGGTTCGCTCACGGCCGTGCAGGTCGCCGAGCGGGTCACGGCCGGGCTGCGCCGTGTGCTGCCGGACCTCGAGGTCGAGGCGCTGCCCGTCGCGGACGGCGGCGACGGCACGGTGGCGGCGGCGGTCGCGGGCGGCTTCGAGCGCCGTGAGGTCGAGGTCACGGGCCCGCTGGGCACCCCGGTCACGGCCGCCTATGCGCTACGGGGCGACACCGCCGTGGTCGAGATGGCCGAGGCCTCCGGCCTCCAGCTGCTCCCCGAGGGCGTCTTCGCCCCGCTCACGTCGACCACGTACGGCTCCGGCGAGCTGCTGCTCGCGGCGCTGGACGCGGGCGCGCGCACGATCGTCTTCGGTGTCGGCGGCAGCGCCACGACCGACGGCGGCGCGGGCATGCTGGCCGCGCTGGGCGCGACGTTCCTGGACGGCTCGGGTGAGCCGGTGGCCGCGGGCGGCGGTCCGCTGCGCGATCTGGCCTCCGCCGACCTGTCGGGCATCGACCCGCGCTTCGCCGAGGTGGACCTGGTCCTGGCGAGCGACGTCGACAACCCGCTGACAGGACCGAAGGGCGCGCCGGCGGTCTACGGCCCGCAGAAGGGCGCGACGCCGGAGGACGTCGAGGCCCTCGACGCCGCGCTCGCGCAGTTCGCGCAGGTCCTGGAGAAGGCCATCGGCCCGAAGGCCGCCGAGCTCGCCGCCTCCCCGGGCGCGGGCGCCGCGGGCGGTATCGGCTACGGCGCGCTCGTCGCGCTCGGTGCGCGGTTCCGTCCCGGGATCGAGGTCATGCTCGACGTGCTCGGCTTCGCGCCCGCGCTGTCGCGCGCGACGCTGGTGATCACGGGTGAGGGCTCGCTCGACGAGCAGACCCTGCACGGCAAGGCCCCGGCGGGCGTCGCCGCGGCGGCCCGTGCGGCCGGTGTCGAGGTCGTCGCCGTGTGCGGCCGGCTCGCGCTGCCGCCGGAGGCCCTGGGCAGGGCCGGCATCCGGCGGGCGTACCCGCTGACGTCGGTCGAGCCGGATGTGGCCAAGTGCATCGCCGAGGCGGGCCCGATCCTGGAGCGGGTGGCCGAGCAGATCGCGCGGGATTTCCTGAGCTGAGCAGACAGCGGGCGGCTCCGCTGAACCGCGCACGTGCGGCTCTGCGGAGCTGAGCCGCGCACGTACGGTTCCCCGAGCTGAGCCGCGCACGTACGGCTCCCCGAGCTGAGCCGCTCACGTGCGGCTCCCTGAGCCGCACACCGGCCGGGGCGGGGCCTTCCGGGGCCCCGCCACCGGTCAGGCCGCTGCGGCCCGCGCACCTCGTCTGCTGAGCGTGTACCCCACGGCCACGGTGAGTGCGGCCGCCACCCCGGCGAGCGGCACCCCGGCGGATCCGGCAAGGGTGCACAGGAGGATGGCCAGCGCGCCGGCGGGCAGGGTGAGCTGCTGGACGGTCGTGCGCTTGAAGTGGCGCGCGTGCAGCAGCCATACGACGAGGAAGAACAGCGCCGCGGGCACGGTCACGGCCGCCGTGGCCGCACGTTCGGAGATGTGCGCCTCGCCGACCGTCTGCTCGACGGCCAGCTCGACGCCCGCACCGATCGCGGCGGCCGCGGCGAAGACCAGGAAGTGGCCGTACCCCCACACGAAGCCCTGCCGGTTGGAGGCGAGGTGCTCGTGGATGGGCACCGCGAAGTAGATCCACCACGCGCAGAACACGATGAGCAGCCCACCGGCGGCCAGTGGAACCAGCCCGTCGAGGCTGCCGTGTCCGTCGCCGTCGACGGCCTGCTGTACGGCGATGGTCGCCCCCGCGATCGTCTCACCGAGGACGATCAGCGTGAACAGACCGTAGCGCTCGGCGATGTGGTGCGGATGCCAGTGCGTGGCCCAGTCACGTTCCGCCACCACGGGTACGGCGAGTTCGGCCAGCATGAGTGCCACGAACACATAGCCGCGGAGCGCGTCGGGCACGAACAGCATGCCGATCCAGCCGAGTTGGGTCAGCACCAGGCCGGCCGCATACCGCCGGGCGACCCGGCGCTCGGCCGGATCGGCACTGCCGTGGGCGGCGCGCAGCCACTGGAAGGTCAGGGCCAGCCGCATCACCACGTAGCCGATGACCGCGAGGCTGAAGTCGCCGTCGTCGAAGGCGCGCGGGACTCCGGCCGCCAGGATCAGGACGCCGGTGATCTGGACGAGGGTCACGACGCGGTACAGGGCGTCGTCCGTGTCGTAGGCCGAGGCGAACCAGGTGAAGTTCATCCAGGCCCACCCGTGAGCTAACGGTGCACCACCGCCTCTGACCTGCGGAAATGTGCCGTACAGGCAATCCACCCGCTCTAGGACTTCGCAGAGGCGGACCACCTGCGGCGGATGGATGATCAATGGAACGGGATGACCTCCCCACCCTCAGAGCGCTGGGCTTTGAGGACGAAGAGCTTCGCGCCCTGGGGCTCTGGGACGTACCGACGGACGAGCCGGCAAGCCAGGCTGATGCGTACATCAGGCGCAGCAAGAAGAGCGACGACGTCGCGACACTGCGGGCGCATATCCGGGACACCTGCCGGACGGCTGCCGCTGAGGAAAAGAAGATCCGGCATGTCTGGTTCGAGCAGCGCTCAGCGAGCAAGGCGCACGTCCGGCGAGAAGAGTTCGAGAAGGCGATTTCCGCTGTTCTCGACGGACTGAGCAAGACGCTCTACGTCTGGAAGACCGACAGGCTTTCGCGCCGGGGCATGGGTCAAGTGGGCCTCTTGCTTGACGAATTCGACGAGAGGTCTGCGCGACTGGTCAGCGTGACGGAAGGACTGGACTCTTCCAGAGGTTCCCGCATGGTCTTCGCCATCCTCAGCGAGCGAGCACGCGAAGAGTCGAAGGACATTGCCCTTCGCACGAAGACGGGCGGAGACGCACACAAAGCGGAAGGCCGTTGGCCTGGGGGTGTTGTGCCCTACGGCCTGCGCTGCCCCAAGGGAGCGGGGAAGCTCGAACACGACCCGAAGGAGTATCCGACTGCGCGCCGGATTGCTGAATGGCTACTAGAAGGCGTGACCCCCGCCGTAATCGCGGACAAGCTGAACGCTGAGGGCGTTAAGACGCGCAAGGGCAAGAAGTGGCGCGCGCAGACAATCATTCACCTTGCCCAGTCCCCGAGTTGGGCCGGCCTCATCCCGGACCGTGAGCGCGCCAAGGATGAGTTCGGCGCTCCGCTGGACAAATGGCACCGTGGCGGAACACCCCTCATGGGAGCGGACGGGCACCCCATCCAGGCAGGACAGGGCGTCATCACCTTCGCTGAGCGGGTCAAGATTCTCGCGTTCTTCGCGGCCCGTTCTCGCCCTGGAACCAGCATCGGAGACCGAAGGCGCGGCAAGCGCAAGGCAGCAACCATCCTCACGGGGGTATTGCGCTGCCCGCACTGCAAGGGGCCCATGGGTAACGGCGGGCGCAACTACCGCTGCCTAGCCCGCATCAATCAGGGACCGTCAGTGTGCGTCGGTATCGCCACCTTGCGTGAGCGCGCGGACGAAGCACTCACAACCATGTGGATCAATCACATCCTGAGTCTGTCGCCGGAGTCTCCGACGATTCAGGCCATCGCCCGACGCTGGCTGACCTATCAGGACCCTGCCAAGGAATCCCGCAAGCGGGCTGTAGCGGCAGCTCTGGACAGCGCGGCAGCACGAGAACTGCGGCTGCAAAAGGAGTTCTTCATCGCGGGAGGCATGGACGAGTCGCTTTACGAGACGCTTCGCGCCGAACTAGCGGCCCAAATCAGCGCACTCAAAGCCGAGTTGGCGGACCTGTCACAAGAGGCGGACCTTTCCCCGCTGATGGACCCCCATGCGCTGGCCGGCCTTTGGGAGGTAGCCGGACTTGAGGGGCAACGCGCCCTTCTGCAAGCCGCGCTGAAGCGCGTCACTCTCCTGCCGCCCAAGTATCGCGGGGACAAGACGCCGATCACGGACCGGCTTGAACCCGACTGGCACGACGACAGTGCGAATCCAGCGGTAGACGCGGCATGGGATGCATGGGAAGCGCGCCGCACTCAAGCGATGCGCTGAAGCTCAGAATCAATCGCGTCGACCAGGCCACGACTTGGCGGAAGAGACCTGGTCGACGCCCCACAATGGGAAGGCCCATCATGACACGCGAGCAGTGGGACGCCGAAGAGGCAGCGTGGTACCGAGAGATTGAGTTCTTGAGCGTCCAGCGTCGACTCCACGCTCTGTACGCCGCTCAGACGGCCGGAGACGACACCACGCTGACCCGGCAGAAGATCGACCGGCTCGAACGGCTGACACAGGCGCTGTGTGGCTCTCCTGAGCAACTGGGCGCATAGCCCCCAGCGTCCACCTGAGCCCCGCTTGGCCACGGTCGAGCGGGGCTCTGCTGTGCCCTCAGGCAATCAGCTCACTAGACAAAGGGCGAGAACGCCCACCTGATTTCGTGACCGGGCAGCTTTCCTCTGACTTCAATTCGTCTCGTTTCGTCTCCCCGCCTCTCATCTTCGTCTCATTTCGACTCAAGGGATCACACATGACCGCTGACCTTTTGAACACGCTACGCAATGCCGAAACGCTCGCATGGGATTCCATGGTGACGCCGGACAGCGACAAGGCAACGGCCGTACACCAGGCCATTGCTGCCGCATTGCGCATCGCTGAAACGCAAGCCGCTGGTCCCCACTGTGAAGCGCCTACCTGTGAAAACGCTGTTGAGTACAGCGGACTAGGGCGCCATCGTCGCTTCTGCTCTGACCGTTGCCGCAAGGCGGCGCATAGGGCAAGCCGGCAAGCCTGAGGCGGCAGACCCAGGCCACACAAGGGCGGTTGCTGGTCGGTGCCGGCAGCCGCCTTTGGCGTATCAGCGAACGGGCGTGTGTAGGTTGCCAACTGACGCCCCATCAGAAAACCCCCCTCTGACCAGCAAGAATGTAGGAATGTATTTTTGACCCCCATCTCAGTAATCCCATAGAGTTTCTTAAGGGAAACCGAAACCCACCCCCAAACCTACATTCCTACATGGCCTCTCAGGCAATCGACTCACTAGGTTATTACTGAAGGGGCTTTTAGGTTCCCTCAGCGTCCGGGTAGGCGGCAAACCTATCCCCCGGACAACTTCCCAAACTTGCCCCCGGTTAGCTCCGGCCATCTTCACTGCGGGACTTGCCGCCTGCGTAGTGAAGATCCAGCGCTACCGGGGGCTTTCTCGTTTTCGCCTCCCCAGATACCAGTTTTGGTATGTGACTTGGTGTCGATTCTCTCACTATGGAGTTCCCCCATGTCCAAGTATTTGCCTGACATTTCACCTGAGCTTGAGAGCGCGTTCGTCGCGTTCCGCGCTGAGTGCACCAAGCCCGTTTCCATGGCTTACACGACACCCGTCTACGCCATTCGTGCCACGTTCCGCGCTTGGCTCCGCGAAAACGGACTGCCGCTAGGCAAGCCAACTGAGACTCAGCTCAATTGGCTACTTGATGACGCCAACATACCGCTTGAGACGCTGACTTCCCGATTGGGCCCGAAGCTGCTGTATGCCTGCGGCATTCGCCTCACGACCGGGGGCGCAAAATGAGTGAGAGCGCCACTGAAGAGACTTCCGGGATGCCGGCCGACGGGTCGCAGTCCACGGATACATCAGCCGCTGAGCCTGTCGACGGGCAGCTAGGCGAAGCTGGTGAGCGCACGCTAAAGAAGCTGCGCAGCGAAGTGAAAGAGCTGCAAAAGCAGCTAAAGGCTTACGAGAGTGCTAACGCAGGTACGGGCGATCCGGCCAGCGAAAGCAGCGCTCCGTCAGATGGTTCGGGCGATCCGGCCGCTGACGCTGATGTTGGTCAAGTCGCGATGACTGGCAACGACGTCACGCCAAATAAGCGGAGATTCCTGGGCACTGCCGATGGTGGCGCCCTGCGGAGTCCCGGCAACAACCCCACTCGTCAGCTCTCTCGCGCTGATCTAAACGGCATGAGCGCAAAGCAGATTGATGCTGCGCGCCGTAAGGGTCAACTGCGCGACCTGATGAGCGGCCGCAACTAACCATCTGACTAAGGATTTCACAATGGCTGTAACCACTTTCGTGCCCCAGGTTTGGGGTGCGGCAGTTCTCACCGCGCTATCCGAGTCTCTGACTTACGGTTCGGAGCGCTGCACCAACCGCGATTACGACGGGGACGTTTCGGAGTACGGCGGATCGGTCAAGATTACTACCGCCGGAGATGTCACCATCGGCGATTACACGGCCTATGTCCCGTACACCCCCGCGCAGGCGTCCACCACCACGGTTGATCTGCCCATCAATCAGCGGAAGTTCTGGAACTTCATGCTGGACGACGTTGACCGTGCACAGGTGCGCAACGATGGCGACCTAATCGGCAAGCTCAGCGCGCGTGCTGCTCACCAGCTCCGCAACACTGCCGACAAGTACGTTGCCGCGCAGATGGCCGCTGGCGTTGCGGTCGGTAACCAGATTGCAGAACAGACCATTGCGCCCACGGCATTTGTCGACGCGTACGATAAGGTCCTTCTCCCGCTGCGCCAGAAGCTCTCTGATGCCAGCGTGCCAACTGAGGGCCGATTCCTGGTCGTTACTCCCGCGTTCCATAACCTGCTCCTGAAGGATTCCCGCTTCATTGCCGCTGGCGATGGGACTTCCGCCGAGGTTCGCCAGAATGGCTATGTGGGCCGTGCCGCTGGCTTCGACATCTTCGAGACGACTGCCGCTAACGCCCCTGATGGTCCGGGCGCTGGCGCCGGCAAGCTGATTGTTGCTGGCCACCCGTCCGCCACTACCTACGCTGAGCAGATCAGCAAGGTTGAGGCGGTGCGCATGACGGATCGCTTTACCGACCAAATGAGGGGGCTTCACATGTACGGCGCCCTGGTTATCCGGCCAACCGCGCTGGCTACCGCTGATGTGGTGGTGTCGTGAGCGACCTAGCACCGGGCGCAAAGCTTCGCCTTGTCGGATCGGCAGGCGCGCTGTTCGTGGTGGTGGTCGGTGAGGTCTTCCCCGCCGAGTACATCGCTTCACGAATTGAGTCCGGCGAGTGGCAGCACGCACCGAAGCCCCGCAAGCGCGCGAACGGGGCCTGATAGCCAATGGCTGATCTTGCGACGCTTGCCGACATGACAGCGCGCGGGATCACGGTAGAGGCAAACGAAGAGGCGGTAGTTGGGACTTTCCTGGCTACCGCCTCTTCTGCTGTCCGGGAGGGTGCGGGATCAAATATCTCGCAGACCACCGCAACCGTGATCCTTGAGGGCACCCGCGAAACGCGCCTGCGCCTGCCTGGTGCCCCCGTGGCGGCCGTTCACGCTGTCGCCCTGGACGAAGTGCCCGTGACGGATTACAGGCTCTCTAATGGCGCCCTGTGGCGCTTCTGCGGATGGGCCGGCGAACAGGTTGAAGTCACGTATACCTACGGACTTCCGGCCGTTCCCGCTGACATTGTGGACCTTGTGTGCCGGATGGCCGCTCGGGCGCTGGTCGACTTCCGGACCGGCGACCCTACGGCCCGTGATGTACGCAGCCAGCGAATCGGCGATTACTCCGTGACCTATGCCGACACGGAGACTGGCACGCTGACGCTCTCCGATTTCCAGCGAAGGCGCCTCGCTGCTCGCTTTGGAACCTCTGTAGGAGTGGTGAACGTACGGTGAGTGCGGCACGTTTGATGAACACTCAGGTCTCTGTCTGGCGCTTCACGCGGGAGCCTGACGGCATGGGCGGATGGGTCCAGGATTGGGCAGAAGTTGGCAGCACCCGTGCGCGCCTATCTCACCCCTCTGCCGCTGAGCGCGTGCTAGCCGACCAGTCATCGGCCCGACTCAGCCACGTTGCCTATCTCGCTGCCGGCTCGGACGTTCAGCGCGGTGACCGGCTTCACCAAGGCGCACGGGTGTTTAACGTTCTGGCGGTATTCGAGCCGTCAGCACCAGGCACCTACCTGCGCGCTGACTGCGAGCGAATCCAGGTAGCCCATGAGTGAGGCTGTGCGGCTTCGTGTCGGCTTCGGCCACCATCTGTACTACTCCGGGCAGCTCTATCAGTCGGGCGATGAATTCAGCGTGCCCGAGGAACGCGCCGCACAGTGGCTCTGTACAGGGTTGGTTCTGCCCGCTGACGGAGATTGGCGCGGCGCACTCCCCGGGGCCGCTCCTGAGCCGCACAGCAGCGAGGAATACAGCAAGCCGGCCCGTAAGCCAGGCAGGGAACGGAAGCCAGCACGCACGCACAAGGCCGGCACCGTATGCGCTCAGCCTGGCTGCCCTGTATGGGTGCCGAATAGTGGTAAGTGCGCTGCCCATAGGCGGGTTTCGTCCGTCACTGGCAAGCCCTACCAGAGCTCACAGCGCAATGTGCCAGACGGACGCCGGACCAGATGGGCGCGCCTCTCCCGTACCTACCTGCACGCACATGAATCCTGCCAGGGTGAACGCTGCACTGAGGTCAACCCGCTGACTCGTAATCGAGCAACGGAAGTTCACCACCTTGACGGACTTGGCTTGGCCGGTCCGCGCTGGGACGATGAAGCCAATTGGCTCGCGTGCTGCAAGGCATGCCATGCGATTTACACGGGGCGTGATTTCGGATTCGGTCACGGACAGTGACTGTGCTGATTCGGGCATACCCCCCATAGGGGTGGGGAGTACCCCAAAGGGGGGTGGGGCTTCCGGCACGCAGGGGAGGGCTCTGCCTGGTCCGCCTGTTTCAAAAGAGCGGTTCTACACACGCGGAGTGACCATGCCCGCTGAATACCTTCACCTTTGCCAGCGCTGCGACAGGGAGTTGCCCGAGTCTGCGTTCGCGCACTGTGCGCACCGTGGACTTCAGCGCTGGTGCCGGCAGTGCAAGACCGAATACACCCGAGAACGGCGCCGGCAACTGCGTGAGAGCGCGTGACAAGAGCCCTGTACCCGCTGCCTGTCATGGCGGTCGGTACGGGGCTCTTCGCCTTTGGCTCGGGCATCAGTCCCCGAGCTGTCAGGCTTGCCGGCCCCCGCTTCAGGCCAGCGTGTCCGGTAGGCACTCTTGCGCTGTCTCACCAGGAGGACGAATCTCGTGCAATCGGCAGCAATCGCGTCGACATAACGGGAGGGCAACCGTGAAGCTGCGTTTCCTCGGGATCATCCCGAACACGCCTGGCAATGAGTCGCCAACCATCTGGCTGGACGAGGAGACAGGGGATCTACTGATCCAGTCGTACAAGGCCACCGAGGCGGAGGTGAAGGCATGCCAGGAGATCGGCTCAATCCCCGGGCACGGCACCGACGTTCCGGACCACGAAACGATCATTCGCCTGCCCAAGGTCATGCGACAGTTCATCCCCGGACCAGAGAGTGAGGGCAATGCCAGCGAAGCCGCTTGAGCAAGAGTGGGCGGACGTCACCCGCAGCGCTGTCCACCTGGAGATGCGCGATAGCTACATCCGAGACGATCCCGGATTCATCGCATGGCAGGAGGGGCGCACCGCTGAGGCGGCTGCCCGCTACCAGGGATGGACAGAGCTGATGAAGGAGGCAACGGCCCGTGGCGTTGTGGTGCGTCGCGCCCGCATCGTCAGTGAGCCGCTGTCGGACTACACGCGCTTTGAGTACGACGTGACCGACGCTGTGAACCTCGCGGGAGGCGAACAGGTGCGTTGGCTGCCCCGTCGCCAAGCCTCTGACATCGCGCTGCCTGGTAACGACTTCTGGGTGTTCGATGGCGCGTACGGGAAGTTCAACCACTTCACGGGCGAGGGTGCGTCTGCCGGCCCTGAACCCTTCGATGATCCGCGCATCGTGAAACTGTGCGCCGACGCGTTCGAAGCGGTCTGGGAGCGGGCTACCCCGCACGAGGAGTATCGGCCCGTCTGAGCCATGGCAGTTCCATCATCGTCCAGCGTCCAGGCGGCCCGGCAGGCTCTTGCGGATCGTCTTCGTGAGCTTTGCCGGGACGCCGGACTGGACGGCAAAGACCTAGCCGCGCGCTGTGGCTGGCACCCCTCCAAGGTTTCCCGCATCTCGACAGCGAAGACCCAACCGAGCGAAGACGACATCCGGGCCTGGTGCGCTGCCTGCGGCGCAGTGGACCAGACAGGCGACCTGATCGCCTCTCTGCGGGCCGTTGAGGGCATGTGGGTGTCCTGGCATCGGATGGAACGTACGGGCCTGCGACGCGCCCAGGAATCCGTCCTCCCGCTGTACGAGCAAACCCGCTGGTTCCGGGCCTACTCGCCCAACTTCATCCCCGGCCTGATCCAGACTTACGGCTACACAGAAGATGTGTTGCGCGCGGTCCAGCGAAGGCGCGTTGTAGTTGACGACGTAGCCGACGCAGTAGCAGCCCGCATGGACCGTCAACGGGTCCTCTACGAGGGACAGAAGCGCTTCGCGTTCCTGGTCGAAGAGTCCACGCTGAGCAACGCCGTGGGGACCGCTGAGACGCAATGCGAACAGCTTGAACATCTGCTGTCTGTCGGCACGCTTCCCAACGTCAGCGTAGGCATTATCCCTGCCCGCCTTGAGCGGACACGAATGCCGGTTGAAGGCTTCTGGATCTACGACACAGCACAGGTGAATGTCGAGCTTGTCTCTGGCTACCTGACGATCAACCAGCCCAGTGAAGTCAAAGCGTACGCCGATGCGTTCGCGACCCTTGCGGACATGGCCGTCCATGGTGACAAGGCTCGTGCGCTGGTCTCCCGGGTACGTGACTCGCTCGTGTAATCCGCCCGCAATCGCGTGCAATCGGCTGTGAGTCCAGACCCTGAAGTTCCTAGCGTGGTTGTCATCGGACGACGCGAGGGGACAGCCGAGATGCCGACGAGAGAAGAGACCGACGAGTACACGACGTACGCGCCTAGTGGGAACCGTTGCGCAACGTGCGACGGGAAGTTAAAGCCGTTCATTCCTGTGCGACGCTCACAGGTCGAACGACAGTCGGGCCCACCCTTGGTGAAATACCGGCATTTCGAGTGCATCAGCGGGGGCAACGCGTGACGCTCTCCGTTGCCGCGTACAAGAGCACTCGTGCCGAGGCTGAACACCTAGCCACGCAACTTCGCGCCGCGCTGATCTCCGCAGGAATGGCCGCAGAAGACGTACGGCAAATCCGGGCACGGGTTGCCGCTTCGGGGCGCGCCTACGTAGACCTGGGCGCTCTGCGGATCAGTGCTGCGGAGAAGCTACTTCAGGCGCTGCCGCTGACTCCTCCGGCGTACCCGGCGTTGCCTGCCGAACCCTTCGGCTGACCCCCAGATTCCGGACCACTGAGCGACGGCAAGCAAGACGGCTCAGCGGTTCGGCCGGCGACGCTCCCGACCGGGATAAGCCCTGTGCTGCGGCACTCCGCCCCGGTCCGCCTGTTGGCTCAGGTGCCGTTCTCCCTCCGGGAACGGTGAGGGCGTAGCCACTAGCCCCGTCTGTGTGCGGCTCCATGACTCCTGAGCGCACAGGCGGGGCTTCTTCACGTTCATCTGCCCAGGTCAACAGCCGGGCGGTATGGTGTTGTTGCGTTGGTTCACGCCCACCAGATCGCGAAGAACACGGCGAGATAGCCGGTGATCCCTTGCTGCCAGTGGCTCTCGGCGAAGGCATGCACGAGGCGGGAGTTGGCCTGCGCGACGGCGACGACGAAGCAGAGGTCGAACAGCAGCTCCAGCGGGGTCGCTGCACGGTGCGTCTCGTGCCGGCTGCGGGAAATCATGCGGCTCATGCCCCTAGTTCAGCAGAGGCGGGGGTGACTCCTGGTGCAGGCGGCGCCGACAGAGACATACGGGCTCCGCTCCGCCCGGCATCCGTGACCCGCGGGGGCTTCGCCCCCGGTACCCCCGGGTGGCGGGAGTCTCCGCCTCGGGTGCTCCGGTCTCACGGTCACGGGCGGCGCCGGGGAAACCCGCTCTCCCCCGCACGACCGCTGCGCACCCTTCGCGGAGAAACCCGCTCGCCCCCGCACTCACCCCTCCGTACCCTCGCCCCCATGACCAAGCCACTCGTCGCGATCCTCACCGGTGCCGGCGTCTCCACCGACTCCGGGATTCCGGACTACCGCGGGCCCAACGGGCTGTGGCGGCGCGACCCTGAGGCCGAGAAGCTCGTCACGTACGACTACTACGTCGGCGATCCGGAGATCCGGCGCCGCGCCTGGCAGATGCGCCGCAACGGACCCGCGCGGCACGCGGAGCCCAACGCCGCGCACCGCGCGATCGCCGGACTCGAAGAGCGCGGCATCCCCGTGCGGGTGCTGACGCAGAACGTCGACGGGCTGCATCAGCGCGCCGGACTCTCCGCGCGCAAGGTGCTCGAACTGCACGGCACCGCACGGGAAGTGGTGTGCATCGCCTGTCACGACCGGGCGCCGATGGAGGCCGCGCTCGCCCGGGTCGAGGCCGGCGAGGAGGACCCCGCCTGCCGGTCGTGCGGCGGTGTGCTCAAGTCGGCGACCGTGATGTTCGGTGAGCGTCTCGACCCGATGGTGATCGGCGAGGCGATGAGTATCGCGAAGGCGTGCCACCTGTTCTTCGCCGTGGGCAGCAGCCTCCAGGTCCAGCCCGCCGCCTCACTCGCCGGGATCGCAGCCGAGCATGGTGCGCGCCTCGTGATCGTCAACGCCGATCCGACTCCGTACGACGTGCTGGCGGCCGAGGTCGTACGGGAGCCGATCGGTGAGGCGCTGCCGCGTCTGCTCGGCGAACTCACCGGCTAGAAGAGCGCGTTCACCGCCCCCTGCCGCTCGAAGTCGAGCAGCCGCCGCTTGCGCTCGATGCCGCCGCCGTAGCCGGTGAGGCTTCCGTTCGCGCCGACGACGCGGTGGCAGGGGACGATGATGCCGATCGGGTTCTTGCCGTTGGCGAGGCCGACGGCGCGGGAGGCGGCGGGGTTGCCGAGGGCTTCGGCGAGCTCGCCGTAGGAGCGGGTCTCGCCGTACGGGATCTTCAACAGTTCGGCCCATACGGTGCGTTGGAACTCCGTGCCGTCCATGTGGAGCGGCAGGTCGAAGTCCGTGCGGTCGCCCGCGAAGTACGCGGTGAGCTGCTCGACGACCGGCTCGAAGCCGGTGTCGTCGGGCAGCCCGAAGGTCTCCTCGGCCGGGCGGTGGCGCTGGTCGGTCATGTACAGACCGGACAGCACGCCGTCCGTCGCGACCAGGGTGAGCGGGCCGTAGGGGCTGTCGATCACGGTGTGGGTGCGCATCACTGATCTCCTTATGCGGGGAGGAAGTTGATGGGGTGGCTGTCGGTGGCCCAGAGGTGCTGGACCGCGTAGGCGCGCCAGGGCTGCCAGGCCGCGGCGCGTGCGGTCAGCGCGGCCTGGGTCGACGGGAGGCCGAGCCCCTCGGCGGCCTTGCGGACGCCGAGGTC